>DATLVL010000208.1:0-3321 GCA_035577525.1 Gemmatimonadales bacterium
CCGGGCCTCGCTCATTTGTGGCTGCGGCCTCACATCTGCCTAACCAGGTGCCGAGCGAGTTCTACGAAGCGGGTAGTCGAGCGGCGGTCGCGCCATGCGGGTCTAGCGCGACGCCGACCACCGTTCCCCAGAGTGCGGCTCCAACGGCGACGTGGGCCGCCGCCGGAATCTGCGGCACCGCATGCGTCACCATCGCCGCCGCGATCCCGATCTGCAGGGTGGCGAGGCCGAGCACGAGCAGCGCGGCGCGCCGGCGCGTCGCCAGCGCCCAGGCGAGGAGATAGGCGTACGTCGTATAGGCGAGGAGGCGGTGAGCCCATTGGACGTACTGGAGATAGTTGCCCGTCACGATCCACTGGCCGTTGCACAGCGGAAATCCAGTGCATGCCGAGGCGGCGCCGAGATTCGCAGTGAGCGCGCCTGCGAGCACGGTGGCGAAGACGAGTAGGGCAGCCCCCGTCGCCGGGGACGCAGCGAACCCCGGGCGCAAGCCCAGGGATAGTTGTTGCGCGGTTGCGAGCAATGCCGCGAGCAGCAGCATCGCGGTGCCCAGGTGGAGGACAATCGTCCACGCTGGCAGCTGCAGCTTGACCGTCACCGCGCCGAGCAACACCTGCACGATGAGCAGGCCGAGGGCGACGTAGGCGAGCCGGCCCGGACCCGGCGGCGTCCGGCGTCCGGCCCGCCACACCAATCCCGCCAGCAGCAGGACGAGCGTCGAGACGATGGCCGCAACGAGCCGATGGCTCCACTCGATCGCCGTCCCAATGTCAGCAAACGATGGAATGAGGCGGCCGTGGCAGATCGGCCACTCGTCGCCGCAGCCAAGGCCCGAACCCGTGATGCGCACCACGCCGCCGAGCACGATGAGCAGCCAGGTCGCGACGGCCGCTGACCACGCGAGACGGGTGAGGGTGCGTGTCATGGGGACGGAAATGTACGTCGGCGCACTTGATTCGCGCCTAAGAGGCGCGACTCGGCTACCTGTCACTGAGAGTGACCGGAGCGTTCTGTCGCTCTCAGCGATAGACAGCCGAGCAGCGGCTCTCAGCCGCGACCGATTGACACGGCCTGCAACGATATGGTACTACTCGGCGTGCCCACAGGAGCTACTATGGACGCCGACATGGGGTCCTTTCGTGTAGATGTCGACCTCGAGAACCCGGCCCGCCCGGGCGACAGACGACTACTGCACTCCGTGCTCGTCGATACCGGTGCGGAGTTGTCGTGGGTGCCGTCCGAGATACTCGAATCGCTGGGAGTCGAGCGCAACAATCTGTGGCGCTTTCGGCAGGCCGACGGGACCATTCTGGAGCGCTGGACCGGCGGCGTGAACGTCTATGTCATCGGGAAGCGCGCCGCAGACGAGGTGGTGTTCGGGGAGCCTGGCGATCTCACACTGCTGGGCTGCCGCACGCTGGAAGGACTCAACTTCCGCGTCGAGCCGGTCACGAAGCAGCTCGTGGATGCCGGTCCCGCGCCGGCGGCCGTCGCCGCGTGATTGGGTCGCGCCTGAGTGGCGCGACTCGGCTACCTGTCACTGAGAGTGACCGGAGCGCTCTGTCGCTCTTAGCGACTGACAGCCGAGCCGCGGCTCTTAGCCGCGACCGATCCGCGGTATATTCACTCCTCCCATGACGACCCCCGACCAATTCGGCGAGCGCCTGCCGCGCCGCCTCGGCCTGTGGAGTGCCGTGGCCGTGGCGGTCGGCTCGACGATCGGGAGCGGCATCTTCCGCACTCCGGCGAGCGTGGCGGCGCGTGTCCCGGACGTCGGACTCTTCCTCGGCATCTGGGTCGTCGGCGCCGTCGTCGCGTTGTGCGGCGCGCTGACCTACGCCGAGCTCGCCGCCATGTACCCGCGCTCGGGTGGGATCTACGTCTTCATCCGCAAGGGATTCGGGCCCCTGCCGGCGTTTCTCTTCGGCTGGGCCGAGCTGCTCGTCATTCGTCCAGGCGCGTTCGGGGCGATCTCGATCACCGCCTCGGCGTATTCGCTGCGGCTCGTGGGGATCGATCCCCAAATGAGCGTGGCGGGGTTGCCGCTGCACGCCGAGCAGGTGCTGGCAGCCCTGTACATCGCGGTCGTCGCAGCGGTGAACCTGCGTGGCATCCATCGCGGTGCGGTGCTGCAGAACATCTCGACGGCATTCAAGGTGGCGGCGCTCGGTGCCCTGATCGTGCTCGGCTTCGCGCTCGGCGGTGGTGTCCCGCCGGTGGGCGAGGTGGGAACGGCGGCGCCGGTGACGCTCTCCCCGGTGCTGCTCGCGCTGGTGGCGATCCTCTGGGCCTACGACGGCTGGGGCGACCTGGCGTTCGTGGGCGGCGAAGTGCGCGATCCGCAGCGCAACCTCCCCCGGGCGCTGGTGCTCGGCACGGTGATCGTCGTGGTGCTGTACCTCGGCGCGAACCTCGTCTACCTGCATCTGATTCCGATGGCGCGCATGAAAGACGCCGAGCTCGTGGCCGCCGATTCGGCGCAGCTGCTGTTCGGTCCCGCCGGTGTCGTCGCCGTGTCGGCGGCGGTGGCGATCAGCACGTTCGGGACGCTGAACGGCTCGATGATGACTTCGCCGCGCATCTTCTTCGCCCTCGCCGATGACGGCCTGTTCCCGGCGGTGATCGCGCGGGTCGATGGCAAGACCGGCGCGCCTGGTCCAGCGATCGTCCTCACCGCCGTGCTGGGCATGGTGTTCGTGCTGGTACGCACCTTCTCGCAGCTGGCCGACCAGTTCGTGATCGGCATCTGGCCGTTCTACGCGCTGGCGGTGGCGGCGATCTACGTGCTGCGGCGCCGCCAGCCCGACTTCCCGCGGCCCTATCGCGCCTGGGGCTATCCCGTCGTCCCGGCGGTGTTCCTCGTCGCGTCGCTGTTTCTCCTGGGGAACTACTTCATCTCACAGCCCAAAGAGTCGGCGTGGGACATCGCGGTGCTGATCACGGGCGTCCCGGTCTACTGGTGGTGGCGGCGCACGCACGTCGCGGCTGAGACAGGATCGTGACGGCGCTGTAGCTCGCAATCTGATTGACAACCCAGAGGCCCCGGGCATCTTTGCAGCGCCTTTGCTGGACTCCGCTATGAACATTCGTAGTCGACTCGATCTTCCGGGAGCAACGCTATGAGACGCTGGTACCGGTCCGCAGCATTTCTCGCCGTTCTCGCCGCTCCGCTGGCGTTCGAGAGCCTCGCGGCTCAAGGCGTGACCACCGCGGCCATCACGGGACGGGTCACCGACGACGCCGGGACCGCGGTCCCGGCCGTCGAGCTGACCCTGACCCTCGCCACGACGGGCGAGCGGCGCGTGACGCGGTCGCGCGACG
>DATLVL010000209.1:0-32148 GCA_035577525.1 Gemmatimonadales bacterium
ATCTCCCGAGGCCATCGCAGCGGCGCGGGGCGCCGAGATCTACCTCGGATTCGGATTGCCACCGGGAGTAGTCGACGCCGGTCGTGACACGCTGCGCTGGGCCCATACCTGCACCGCGGGCGTCGGCGCGATCCTCGACCGGCTGCGCGGCTCTCGCATCGTCCTCACCAATTCTGCCGGCATCCACGCCGAGCCGATCGCCGACTGGGTACTCGCCGCGATCGCCCATTTCGCCCGGTCGTTCGACGTCCTGGTGCGGGCGCAGGCGGAGCGGCGCTGGGCGCAGGGCCTGTTCGGCGACCGCACGGTGCGCGTCCGCGAGCTCGTCCGGCTGCGCGTCGGCATCTTTGGCCTGGGCGGGATCGGCAGCGCGGTGGCGCGGCGGGCGCTGGCGCTCGGGATGCGGGTCGCCGGCGTGCGGCGGCATCCTGATGCGGGCGGGCCGCCCGGCGTCGCGTGGGTCGGCGGGCCGGCGGACCTGGAACGTCTCGCCGCCGAGAGCGATGTGCTGGTGATCGCCGCGCCGCGCACCACCGGTACCGACGGAGCCGTGGGCCGCGCTGTGCTCGAGCGGCTGCCCCCCGAGGCGATCGTCGTCAACGTCTCCCGCGGCGCACTGCTCGACTCGGGCGCGCTGCTCGACCTGCTCGACCGCCAGGCGCTGCGCGGCGCCGCTCTCGACGTATTCGCCACGGAGCCCTTGCCGCCGGAGCACCCGCTGTGGGCGCATCCGCGCGTGCTGGTGAGCCCCCACGTGAGTCCCGTCACGGAGCACTTCTGGGAGCGGGAAGCGGCTCTCATTCTCGAGAATCTGGGGCGCTATCTTGCAGGGTCGCCGCTCGTCAACGTCGTGGACAAGGACGCCGGGTACTGAATGGAAAAAATCATCAAGGCTGCCGTCGACCGTGGGGCGTCGGACCTCCATATCAAGGCGGGCGACGTGTTTCGCGCCCGCATCAACGGGCGACTCGTGCCGTTGACGAAGCAACGACTCACCCCGGAGCAGACGAAGGTCATCGCGAAGCAGCTGATCCCCTCGGAAGAAGATCGCGCCCGCATCGACCGCATCCGCGACTACGACTGCTCCTGGGGAATGCCGGGCATCGGGCGGTTCCGCGTGAGCATCCTGCGACAGCGCTCGTCGTTCATGATCGTGATGCGGGTGATTCCCTTCGACGTCCCGAGCTTCGAATCGCTCAACCTGCCGCCGGTCCTGGCCCAGGTGGCGAGCGCCGAGCGCGGTATGATCCTCGTCACCGGGGTCACCGGGTCGGGCAAGACGTCGACCATGGCGGCGATGGTGAATTCTATCAATCAATCACAGCACAAGCACGTGCTCACGCTCGAGAATCCAATCGAGTTTCTGCACCGCGACGTGAACTGCTCGATTACCCAGCGTGAGATCGGCACCGATACCGACGACTTCCGCATGGGGCTGCGGTCGGCGCTGCGCCAGGATCCCGACGTCATCATGATCGGCGAAATGCGAGACAGCGAGACGATCGACACGGCGATGAAGGCCGCCGAGACGGGACATCTGCTGATCTCCACGCTGCACACCCCCGACGCCGTCAGCACCGTCGGCCGCATCGTGGCGATGTTCCCGGCCGAAGAGCAGGGGGTCGCCCGGCTGCGTCTCTCGGAAGCGTTGCAGGCCGTCGTCTCGCAGCGTCTCCTGCCGCGGGCCGACGGGAAAGGGCGCGCCGCCGCGCTCGAGATCCTGATCTGCACCCCGCGGGTGCGCGACATGATCCGCGACCCCGAGCATACCGCCGAGCTGCATGACTACATCAAGGAGTCGCGCGAGCAATACGGCATGCAGACCTTCGACCAGCACCTCATGGATCTCGTCGCCGAGGGCACGGTTACTTACGAGACCGCTCTCGCGGCCGCCTCCAACCCCAGCGATTTCGAGCTGCAGATGCGCACGCTCAAGCGCCTTACACAGAGCCAGATGCGCGCGATCGACCACGAGCCGGCGCCCCCGGAGACCCCGGAGGCGGACGCCGCAGCGGATCGGCCCGCCGGGTTCACCGACGATCTCTCCGACATGCTGCCATCGCCGTGAGCCGGCAGATCGGCGGCGTGCTGGCGCCGATCGCGACGCCGTTCCAGGCCAAGAGCGGCGACCTCGACCTGGAGCACACCGCCTCCAACGCGCAGCAGCTGCTCGCGCAGGGCCTGGACGGCATTGTGGCGGCGGGCTCGACCGGTGAAGCACCGCTGCTCGATCCCGACGAGCAGCGCCGCCTCGTCGCCGCACTGCGCGCCGTCGTGCCGCGCGACCGCTGGCTCCTTGCCGGGACCGGCGCCGAGTCGACGCGCGCCGCGATCGCGCTGACGCGCGCGGCGGCCGCCGAGGGCGCCGATGCCGTGCTGGTCCGGCCGCCGTCGTATTACAGCGCCGGGCATTCGACCGAGAGTATTGCCGCCTATTTCCGGGCGGTGGCCGACGCCTCCCCCGTCCCCGTGCTGGTCTACAACATTCCCAAGTACACCAAGCTCCCGATCGCGCCCGAGCTCACGGCCGAGCTCGCGGCGCACGGCAACATTGCCGGAGCCAAGGATTCCTCGGGCGATCCCAAGAACCTCGCCGAGTATCGCTCCGCCGTCCCGCGCTGGGCGCTCCTCGTCGGCTCGGGGTCGCTGCTCGTCACCGCGCTGGAGCTGAAATGCCAGGGCGGCATCATGGCGGTGGCCTGCTTCGCCGCACAGCTGTCGGCGACGATCTTTGCCGCGGCCCAGGCAGGGGATTGGGCACGCGCCCGGGAGCTGCAGGTGCGCCTCGCCTCCCTCGACAAGGAAATCGTCGGCAAGCTGGGCCCGGCGGGGATCAAAGCGGCGATGGACTGCGTCGGGCTGTACGGCGGTCCGGTGCGCGACCCGCTCGCTCCGCTCGCCGCACCGGATCGGGACCGCATCGGGCAATTGCTCGCGCCGATCCAACCTGGTCCTTCCAGGCAAGAACTGGAAGCAGGCCATTTCTAAGGGGCTGGTTGGAACGGCGCTCGCCGCATGACCGGGTACCGGGCGCTGCTCGATGCGCTCGCCCACCCGCGCCTCGTTGGGACGCCGCAGCACGCCGGTACCCGGGAGCTCTTGAAGCGCGAGCTCGCGACGCGTGGCTTCGTGGTCATGGAGCATCGCTTTGCCGCGGCGCCGCGATTCCCGTTGCGCGGCGGGATGGCGGCTGAAGGAATCAACCTGATCGCGGTGCGCCCGCGGGTGCGCGTCACGAGCTGGCTCACCGCGCATTACGATTCGAAAGGGCAGCCGCTCTCCATGGCCTGGCGCCTTTTGCTCGTCGCCGCGGCACTCGCGATGACGCCCGCAGTGCTGCTCGTGACGCAGGCTGGGGCGAGCCCGTGGTGGTGGCTCGCGCTGCTCATCCTCCCGGCGCTGTTCCTGCTACTCAACATCGCGACCGACCGGTCACCGGGAGCCGTCGATAACGCCACGGGTGTGCTCACCGTGCTGGCCGCGCTCGATCTCCTGCCGCCCGAGGCTCCGGTCGGCGCGATTCTCCTGGACGCAGAAGAACTGGGCCTCGTCGGCGCGCGCGCGCTCGTGCGGGAGCGCGCCAACCTGCTCACCGATACGGCCATCATCAATTTCGACGGCATCGACGATCGCGGTGGTGTGATCGCGTTCGCGCATCGATTGGGCCCGTTGACTCGAGGCCTATCGGCCGCTCTGGGGGCCACGCCGCGTGGCCGGCTCCCCGTCGTCGTAGACGGCCTCGTCCTCGCCACGGCGACGCGTGAGTGTCTCACGATCATGAGGGGCAACTGGGTGACGGCGCGTGTCGTCCACACGCCCCGTGATACTGCGGATCGACTTACATTGTCGGGGGTCGCGGAGGTGGCACGGGCAGTAGCGACAGCCCTGACCCCTCACTCCTGATCACCACCCCGCGGCTCGGCGGCTCGGCGCCTACCTGAGCGGCTCGGCGTCTCGGTGTCCGAGGGAGATCTCATGTTCGGACCAAAAGTCCACTGCGTCGTCGTGGTCGGCGCCCAGTGGGGCGACGAAGGAAAGGGAAAGGTCGTCGACGTGCTCTCGGAGCGCGCCGACTTCGTCGTGCGCTACCAGGGGGGCGCCAATGCCGGCCACACGGTGCACACCGGGTCGGGCGACGCGTTCGTGCTGCACCAGATCCCGTCAGGAATCCTTCAGGGCGCCGTGTGCGTCGTAGGAAATGGCGTGGTGCTCGATCCCGAGACTTTCTTCACCGAGGTCGATGCCCTCACCGCCCGCGGTGTGAAGCTCGAGCACAAGCTGCTCGTATCCGACCGGGCGCACCTCACTTTTCCCTACCACAAGCTGCTGGACCGGGCCCGCGAGCAGCAGGAGCGGATCGGCACGACGGGGCGGGGCATTGGGCCCACCTACGAAGACAAGTACGGGCGCCGCGGCGTGCGGGTCGGCGACCTGCGCAGCCTGGGGCGCGCCTGCGAGCTGGTGACCGCCCGTGTTGCCGCCGCGAACGAGATGCTCGGGATGCTGGGCAGTCACGACCGCGCCGACCCCGCCGAGCACGCGCGGCTGCTCGAGTGGCTCGCCCCGCGGCTGTTACCGCTCGCCGTCGATGCCGGCTATGTCGTGCACGAGGCGCTGCGGCGCGGCGACTCCGTGTTGCTCGAGGGGGCGCAAGGCGCGCTGCTCGACGTCGATCACGGCACCTATCCGTACGTCACGTCGTCCAACACCACTGCCGGAGGTGCCGCCGTCGGGGCCGGGATCGGCCCCACGGCCATCGACGCCGTCCTGGGAGTGGTCAAAGCGTACACGACCCGCGTCGGGAACGGACCGCTGCCGACGGAGGCGGAGCCGGCGGTGGCGGAGCGCATCCGCAAACTGGGTGACGAGTTCGGCGCGACGACGGGGCGGCCGCGGCGCTGCGGCTGGTTCGACGCGATGGTGGTGCGCTACGCCGTACGCGTGAACGGCCTCACCGGGCTCGCCGTCACGAAGCTCGACGTGCTCGACAGCTTTGCGGAAATTCCGGTGGCAGTGGGGTACCGGCTCAAGGGCGAAGCGATCGAGGCGATGCCGGCGAACCTCGAGGAAATGGGGCGCGTCGAGCCGGTCTACGAAACGTTGCCGGGATGGGGCCAACCGACGACCGCAGCGCGCCGGCTCGCCGACCTGCCCGCTGCCGCCCGCAGCTACCTGGACCGCCTGCAGGATCTTTCCCACGCCCCGATCCGCTACGTGAGCGTCGGTTCGCGGCGCGATCAGATCATCGACGTCACGTGAAGCGCTTCCTCCTCCGCGTCGTGGTGGGACTCGTCGTACTCGTTCTGCTCGCGACATGGGGATTCCGTGTCTGGGTGGGGATGGGCGTACCGCCGCTCTCGGGGAGGGAGTCGCTGCCGGGTCTGGGCGACTCCGTCGTCGTGCTGTGGGATTCGCTCGCCGTGCCCAGCATCATCGCCCACAGCGACTCCGATGCCTTCGCCGCGCTCGGCTACCTGCACGCGCGCGACCGGTTGTGGGAGATGGATCTGCTGCGCCACGCCGCCGAAGGCCGCTTGAGCGAGCTGTTCGGGCGCCGCACCGTCGCGGCCGACCAGACGCTGCGGGCGCGTGAGATACCCGCCCTGGCCCGCCTGCGTCTATCGCCGGCAACACCGGAGACGCAGCGTATGGCGGCGGCCTACGCGAAGGGGGTCAACGCCTGGATTGCGACGGGCCACCGACCTCCCGAGCTCAGGCTGCTCGGGCACCTCCCCGAGCCGTGGCGCCCCGAACACTCGATCGAGATCGGGCTGCTCGAAGCCTGGGACCTCCATTCCGACAACGGCGAGATCGCTCACGCCCGGGCCATCGCGACGCTCGGCGCCGCCAAGGCCGCCGATCTGTTCGTGCCGTATCCCGATTCTGCTCCGGTCATCGTCGAGGCGACGGCAGGGCGCCGCGTCGCGTTGCGCGAGACGCCCGCCGGGGAGCCGGGCGCCACAGCGTCCAACTCGTGGGTGATCGGTCCGGCGCACACGCGCTCGGGCAAGCCGATCCTCGAGAACGATCCGCACCTCACGCTGCGGGCGCCTTCGATCTGGTATCTCGCCGGTGTCCACGCGCCCGGCTACGAAGTCGTGGGCGTCACGATTCCCGGAGTGCCGCCGGTCGTGTTGGGTCATACCGCCGACCATGGGTGGGGATTCACGAACGGGATGATCGACGACGTCGATTACGTCCAGGAGCGCATCACCCCGGATACGACCCGCTATCTCACCACCGCCGGGTGGCGGCCGGTCGAGACCACGCCCGAGACGATCCGGGTCAAGGGATCAGATCCCGTCATCTATCTGCGGCGCCGCACTGCGGACGGCCCGCTGCAGGACGTCGGCTGGCGGCCCGATTCCACGACGGCGTACGCGATGCGGTGGACGGCGCAGACGCCGTCCGACGAGTTCAGCGCCCTGTTGGGGATGGCACGCGCGACGACCCTCGCCGAATTCGAAGCGGCGCTCGCCGGGTTCCGCGTCCCCGAGCAGAACATCGTATACGCCGATCGCAGCGGGACCATCGCCTACGACCTGGCGGGGTACGTCCCCGTCCGCAGGAGCGGTGACGGTTCGCTTCCCGAGCAGGGATGGACGGGGACCGGCGGATGGAGCCGGTTCCTCAAGGCGACCGAGCTGCCGCGCGCGGTCGATCCGCCGTCGGGGTTCGTCGTCACCGCCAATAACAGGATCGTGGGCGGCGCCTTCCCGTTCCCGCTCCCCGCCGACTACGAGCTGCCCTATCGAGCCCAGCGCATCTGGGAGATGGTGCGGCGCGATTCCGCAGCGACCGCCGCCATCGTGGCCCGCGAGCAGATGGACGTGGTGAACGTGTTCCTGCGGCGCATCAAGCCGATCGCCGAGCTCGCGGCGCGCGACGGTGGCCACGCCGATGTCGCCGACCGGATCGCCCATTGGGACGGGGCGATGACCCCCGATCGCAGCGAGCCGACGCTCATGTGGGAGTGGTTGCGCGAAGTCCAGTCGTTGACGTACGACGACGAGTCACCGACGTACCGCCCCTCGGCCCCGTTGCACCAGTGGCTGATTCGCGGCCAGAGCCTCTGGTTCGACGACATTCGCACACCGCAGCATGAGGATCTCCCGATCATCGCCCGGCGGGCGATGGACAGCGTCCTGGCCCGTGGATCACCGAGCGTCTGGGGAGCCGTGCACACGCACACCGAAGAGCACCCGCTCGGCGCGGTTCCGGTGCTCGGGCTTCTGGCAGGGTTCAACATCGGGCCGCTCGCTCTGGGCGGCGGCAATCACACCGTCAACGTTTGTCCGTCGAACGAGTTCGTGCCCCCGTTTCACTGCACCGAAGGCCCGTCGATGCGGCACGTCGTGGACTTCGGGGACGTCGACGGCGCGGGAGGATTCATTCTCCCCGCGGGACAATCGGGGAATCCGCGGTCCCGCCACTACCGCGATCAAACCGATCGCTGGATCAAGGGAGACCTGTGGATCATCCCCGTCGATGTGCGACGGGTGCGCGCGACGGATACGCTTCGTTTGATACCTTAAAGGCAAATTGTCGAATATCGAAATGGTTCATCACTTCGACATTGGATATTCGATATTGGACATTCGCAATTTGTTTTTTCCTAAAACGAACGCCCCCCGGCGTGAGACCGAGGGGCGGGGCCAGTTGCTCGCTCGGGCGCCCGTGTCCGATACGCGCTAACCGGCTTGCCAGCTCCAATCGCAAGGTCAATGCCGATCGCCTCGCCGCCGTAAACCGTCTACCGACAACTGATTACGCCTTTGTGACCCAGCGCACGTCTGCCGCTTTTTTCGAGCGATGCCGCAGCTTGCGGCGTGTGGCGCTCGCGCGACGCTGCTCGTACCGTTCTGCGACGCATGCCAGAGACGATCCTCGTCGCACCCACCGCCTTCAAGGGCACGTTCGGCTCGCGCCAGGTCGCAGACGCGCTCGCCGAGGGCGCCCGCTCTGTGCTCCCGCACGCCTCGGTGCTGAGCTGTCCCGTCGCCGACGGCGGGGATGGCCTGCTCGACGCGGTGCTCGGGCCCACCGCGCTGCGTGAGCATCTCTCCGTGACCGGTCCGCTCGGCGTGCCGGTCCAGGCGGAGCTGGCCTGGATCGATTCGGAGACGGCGATTTTCGAGAGCGCGAGCGCCTGCGGTCTCGCGTTATTGAGTCCCGATCGGCGCAATCCCCTCGAGGCGACCAGTCGTGGCGTCGGTGAGCTGCTCATCGAAGCCGCCGACCGTGGCGCACGCACGATCATCGTCGGGCTCGGCGGCTCCGCGTCGGTCGACGGCGGCGCCGGAGCGGCACGGGGGCTCGGCTGGACGTTTCGCGACGTGAACGGGGCGCTGCTCCCCGAGGGAGGCGGGGCGCTCTGCGAGCTGGCCGACTGGAGTGCGGTGTGGGAATTCGGCGCCCGCGTCCTCGCCCTTACCGACGTCCGCACGCCGCTCGTGGGCCCGCAAGGCGCGGCGCCGATATTCGCGCCGCAGAAGGGCGCCTCCCCCGCCGCTGTGGAGCGCCTGGCTGCCGGTCTCGACCGGCTGGCCGGGGCGATGGCGGCGAGCGGCCGCGGTGACCTGGCGTCGCTCGAGGGGGGCGGCGCGGCGGGGGGACTCGGGGCCGGGCTGGTCTTCTTCGCCCAGGCCGAGCTCGTTCCGGGGTCGGCCTGGGTGCTCGACCGCATCGGGTTCGACGCGGCGCTCGCCAAGGCCGACCTGGTGATTACGGGGGAGGGGGGGTTCGACGAGACCTCGTTGCTCGGCAAGGCGACGGGGGAGGTCATCAAGCGTTCCCAGGGCGCGCGCAAGAAGGTGGCGCTGGTGGCCGGCCGCGCCACGCCGCACGCCGGCGTTTCGATCGTGACGGGCGATGGCGCGACACTCGATGCGGCGGGGCTCAGCGCCCTCGCGGCACGCGCCACGCGCGTCGCATTCGGGTTGCCCGGCCTGTAAGCGGTTTCTATACTTCCCGGCTCCTATGCCCGCTGCCGACAATGTGATGGAGAAACTCGTGTCGCTCGCCAAGCGACGCGGCTTCGTTTTTCAATCCTCTGAGGTCTACGGCGGCCTCGGCTCGGTCTGGGACTACGGACCGCTCGGGGTCGAGCTGAAGAAGAACATCAAGGAGCGCTGGTGGCGCTCCATGGTGCACGAGCGTGAGGATATCGAAGGACTCGACGCCGCGATCCTGATGCACCCCAAGGTGTGGGAAGCCTCCGGCCACGTCGCCGGATTCACGGACCCCTTGGTGGATTGCAAGCAGTGCAAGAACCGCTTCCGGGCCGATGATCCCCGCATCAAGGGCACGCCGGGAACGCCCGATGCGCAGTGTCCGGTGTGCGGCATGAAGGGCACGCTGACGGCCCCGCGTCTCTTCAACCTGATGTTCAAGACGTTCATGGGACCGGTGGAGGAGGCCGCCGCCGTCGTCTATCTGCGACCCGAGACGGCGCAGGGGATCTACGTCAATTATCTGAACGTGCTGCAGGCGTCGCGGCAGAAGATCCCCTTCGGCATCGCGCAGATCGGCAAGGCGTTCCGCAACGAGATCACGCCCGGGAACTTCATTTTCCGCACGCGTGAGTTCGAGCAGATGGAGATGCAGTTCTTCGTGAAGCCGGGGACCGACCAGGAATGGTTCGACTTCTGGAAGGCGCAGCGTATGGCCTGGGTGCAGGCGCTGGGTCTCAAGGCGGAGAAGCTGCGGTTCCATCAGCACGGCAAAGACGAGCTGGCGCATTACGCCAAGGATGCCTACGACATCCAGTACGAGTTTCCCTTCGGCTGGCAGGAATTCGAAGGCATCCACAACCGCACCGATTTCGATCTCACGCGCCACCAGCAGGCGTCGGGGAAGAAGCTCGAGTACGTCGAGACCACGACGAACGAGCGCTTCATTCCCTATATCATCGAGACGTCAGCGGGCGCAGACCGCACGACGCTCGTCGTCATGGTCGACGCCTATGTGGAAGAGGAGGTCGAAGGAGAGAAGCGCGTCGTGATGCGCTTTCACCCCGCCCTGGCCCCCCTCAAGGCCGCGGTCTTCCCGCTCGTCAACAAGGATGGGATGCCCGAGCTGGCGCGCCGCATTTACGACGGCCTGCGCCGTCACTTCAATGTCTTCTACGACGACGGCGGCTCGATCGGCCGCCGCTACCGGCGCCAGGACGAGGCCGGCACGCCGTACGGCATCACGATCGACGGGCAGTCCACCCAGGATCAGACGGTGACGGTGCGAGACCGGGATACGCTTCTACAGGATCGTGTGGGAGCAGACCAGTTGGTAGAGTATTTGAAGAAGAAGATAGGCGAATGATCAATGTAGAATTTTCAATGTTCAATGTAGAATGTCATGAACATTGAGCATTGACCATTCTACATTGGGCATTGGACACTATTAAGGTCTTTCTCTCCACCCGCGACCTGATGTTCAGGGGGAAACTCCGCGCTCTTGTGAACGCAGCGGGTGCGGACGTCACCCCTGATGCCGCCACAGCTGACCTGATTGTCGTCGAGCTCGAATCGAAGAACTGGGAAGATCGGGTGCGCGATGGCGTGGCGCGGTCCGTGCCCGTCATCGCATTCGGCTCGCATGTCGATGCCGAGCGGTTGCGGGCGGCGCGGGCACTGGGCGCCGAGGCCGTGCCGAACTCGCAGATCGAGGCCCGGCTCGGCGCCCAGTTACAGCGGACGTCTTAGCTCTGCTTGGCGACTGCCACCGCGATTTGCCGCGGCTTCGCCTGCTCGGCCTTGGGCAGCGTGATCGTCAGCACGCCGTGGTCGTACCCGGCCGTGATCCGCGCGGTGTCGACGGTGCGCGGCAGCGTGAAGGTCCGCGCGAACGACCCGTAGGTGCGTTCATAGCGGTGCACCCGCTCGGTCTTCTCTTCAGCGGACTGCTGCTTCGTGCCCTCGAGGGTGAGCACGTTTCCCTCGACCGAGATCCTCACATCCTCCGGGTTGACGCCGGGGAGCTCGGCCGCGATCCGGATCGCATCGGCCTGCTCGAGCACGTCCACGGCCGGCACCCAGGATGCGGTGTTGCCGTTCTGGAGCGCGCCGTCGAAATCGGCGAAGATGTCGTTGAGCATCCGGTTGATCCGGTTCGTCGTGGTGAGATACATGTCGATTCCTCCATCAAGTGTCTTGTGGCGAGTGGTGAGTGGTGTTGTGCACCGCCGCCGGGCAAAGCATCGTCCGTGCCGTCCGTAACAGCCTGCTAGATGCCGAGTTGGCAACATGTTATGATCAAAATGACAACCAGACTGTCAAAAGGGCTCTGATGACGCACCAGACCACCGTCGCACTCGCCCCCGCGGAGATCCTGCAGCGCGCCAAGGCGTACTTCGCTGAGCGGCTTCCCAACAACGCCGCCTTCCTGGAGAAAGAGGGGCCCCAGTTCGTGGTGCTGCGGGGCCAGGGAGGCGAGGAAGTGGTTTTCAACGCCACGCCCGCCGAAGGCGGCAGCCACGTGCGCGCCTCGACCCTGTTCTTCGATCAGGCGATCGACCGGTTCCTGTCGACGCTGCCGCTCTCGTCTGGGGTGGAGGTGGCATGACCGCCGTTACCGATCGGTTCGCCGTCCGAGTCATGGTCACCGATGCCTGGGACCAGGTATTCCTCGCCGTCGGTCCCGAGACCACGGTGGCCGATCTGAAGCGCCAGGCGCTCACCCGGGCGTTGCGGCGCGCGACGCTGGCGAGCGACCAGTACATCGTCAAATTCCGTGGCGCCCTGGTCCAGGATGAAGGCATCACCCTCGCCGCTCTCGGCGCCGGGGCCAACGCCCCGTTCATCGTACTCCCGGGACGGCGTCTGCCGGTCCGATGAAACAGCCGCCGCCCGGCCGCTTCCTCGCGATCTTCACCGTCGGCTTCCTGTCGCTCGACGCACTGCTGCTCATCTGGCTCGGCGTCGACCTGTCGCGCGGGCGACTGGTGGTGGGTGGCGTCGTGTGCGTGGTGGCGGCCGGGGTCGTGATCCTGGTGTGGCGCCGCTACCGCCACGTGCTCGACGACATCAGCATCCAGCGGCGCGAGATGAAGGCGGAGGTGGACGCGATCCGCGACCTGCTGCGCGACAAGAACCACCAGCACTGACTCTGCCGACCATCGTCACGTATCACCCGGCGACCCGGCTGCATCAAGCCGGGGCGGGACATCCCGAGCGCCCCGAGCGGATCGCGGCGGTGCTCGAGGCGCTGCGCGCGCCGGCCCTCGCACCGTCCATCACCTGGGTCGAAGCGACTCCCGTCGAGCAAAGCGCGCTCGAGCGCGTGCACCCGGCCGCCTACCTCGATGGCCTCGCAGCACTGGCCGCCGCCGGCGGCGGGGCGATCGATGCCGATACCTACCTCGGGCCACGCAGCTGGGAGTCGGTGCTGGCATCGGCGGGGGTGGCCGTGCGAGGCGTCGAGGAAGGGTTGCGTCACGGAACGGCGTTCGCGGCGACCCGTCCTCCGGGTCATCACGCCCTGGCGGCTCGGGCGATGGGGTTCTGCTTCGTCAACAACATCGTCGTGGCGGCACGGCACGCCCAGGCACTGGGCGCGCCCCGTATCCTCATCGTCGACTGGGACGTGCACCACGGCAACGGCACACAGGCGCTGGTCGAGCGGGATCCCTCGATCCGCTTCGTGTCGATGCACCAGTACCCCTGGTATCCCGGCACCGGCGCCGCCGATGAGCGCGGGGTGGGGAATGTCTTCAACGTCCCACGGCCACCAGGGCTGCCCCGCGCGCAGTACGTGCGCGATCTCCTCGTCGCAGTGGACGCCGCGTTGAGCGATTGGATCCCGGACGCGCTGCTGATCTCCGCCGGGTTCGATTCGCTGGATGGGGATCCGCTGGGCGGCTTCACGCTGCTCCCCGAGGACATCGCCACCTGGACCGGGGCGCTGCGCACTCGCACGCAGGGGCGTCCGGTGATCGCGTTGCTCGAAGGCGGCTATCGCATCGATCTCCTGGCCGAGGGCTGTGTGGCGCTGGTGCGTGCGCTTGCCTGACACGCCCCCGGCCCCGTACCCTTCACGCGTGAGCAATAAATGGCTTTGACGCTTTCGTCCGAGATCGTGACGCTGCACACGCGTCACCCGTTCATCATCGCACGTGGCGGCCGTAGCGAGTATCAGGTGTTGCTGGTGCGGCTGTGCGACTCCGACGGGACCGAAGGTTACGGCGAGGCCTATCCGTCGTCGTATTACGGCGAGAGCATCGCGGGCGTGCAGGAAGCGTTCCAGGCGGCCGCGCGGGTGCTGCCGGTGGACGTCTTCGATCTCGAAGGGGCGGAAGCCCGCTTCGCTGAAGTCGCGCCGAAGAGCGCGGCAGCGCGGGCCGCCCTGTCGATGGCGCTGCACGACGTTGTGGGCCAGAAGCTGCGCCAGCCGCTGTGGCGTCTGTGGGGACTCGACGCCCGCCGCGCGCCGCCGTCGTCGTTCACGATCGGGATCGATACACCGGAGAAGATGAAGGCGAAGGTGCTGGAGGCCCGCGAATACGCGATCTACAAGATCAAGCTCGGCACCGATCAGGACGAGACGCTGCTGCGCACGATCCGGGAGGTCACCAATAAGCCGCTGCGCGTGGATGCCAACGCCGGCTGGACGCGCGAGCGGGCGATCGCCATGCTGCCGGTGCTGAAGGAGTACGGTGTCGAGCTGCTGGAGCAGCCGCTGCCGCCCGACGATCTCGATGGCATCGCCGCCGTGCGGCGCGCATCGCCGGGAATTCCCATCGTCGTGGACGAGAGCTGTCTCGTCGCTACCGACATCCCTCGCGTCGCCGGAGCGGTGGACGGCATCAACATCAAGCTCGCCAAGTGCGGCTCGCTGCGCGAAGCACTGCGCATGATCGCCACCGCGCGCGCCCATGGACTGCTCGTCATGGTGGGGTGCATGATCGAAACCTCGGTGGCGATCACCGCTGCGGCGCATTTCACGCCGCTCGTCGACATCGCCGATCTCGATGGGGCGGCCCTCACCGTGGACGACCCGTTCACCGGCGCCTCGATCGCGGGCGGGCAGATCACCCTTCCGACGGGACCGGGGTTGGGCGTCGTGCGGCGTTGACTGGGATGACGCTGTTCGCCGACGTCCTCCTCCCCCTCTCGGTTTCGACTCCCTACCGCTACGCCGTCCCCGACGCGCTCACGTCGCGCGTCGTGACCGGCACGCGCGTGCTGGTGCCGGTGCGCCGCCGCCGGGCGGTCGGCGTCGTCGCCGGGCTGGGTTCCGAGCCGCCGGCGGAGGGGACCGAGCGCGAGATCCTCGCCGCTCCCGATGCCGAGCCGGCGTTGAGCCCAGAGCTGCTGCGCCTCGGCGAATGGCTGTCGAGTTACTACGGCTGTCCCCGAGGACTGAGCTTGCGGGCGCTCCTGCCCGGCGCGTTATGGGGCGGCCGCGCCGGGCGCGTGGAGGGTCCGCCCGAGCGCACCGAGCGGACGATTACGCTGGTCGAGGCGCTGCCGTCACTGCTCGAGCGCGAGCGTGCCTTTTCCCGCTCGCCCAAGCGACGCGTCGCATACGAGGCGCTGGAAGCCCTCGGCGGCACCGCCCCGCTGCGTCATCTCGTGGCGCAGCTGAAGCTCGGGCCGACGGTGTTGACCGGGCTGGTGCGCCAGGGACTGGCGCGCATCGATCAGGTCGCTGCTCCACGCGATCCCTTTGCCGACCTCGCCGTGGCGCCACCGCCCGAGCTCACCGCCGATCAGCGCCGCGTGATGGACGAGATCCTGGCGACGCCGCCCGAGACGCCTGTCCTCATCGAAGGCGTCACCGGGTCGGGAAAAACGCTCATCTATCTGGAAGTGCTGCGCAGCATGGTGGAGTCGGGTCGGGGAGCGATTCTCCTCGTTCCCGAGATCGCGCTCACTCCTCAGACGGTCGGCCGCGTCCGCGGCGTATTCGGGGACGCCGTCGCGGTGCTGCACTCGGGGCTGTCGGACGCCGAGCGCGCCGACGCCTGGCGCGCCTTGCGGCAGGGAAAGAAGCGCGTCGCCGTTGGTGCCCGGTCGGCGATCTTCGCCCCGGTGCAACGGCTGGCCGTCATAGTCGTCGACGAGGAGCACGAGTCCAGCTACAAGCAGGGCACCGCGCCTCGCTACCACGCCCGCGACGTGGCGCTGGCGCGGGGCCGTGTGGAAGGGGCGCGGGTGCTGTTCGGCAGTGCCACGCCGTCGCTCGAGCTGCTGCACCAGGTCGCCCATGGGAGCGTGCGCCGTGTGGAGCTGCCGCGCCGCATCGGCGACCGTCCCCTCCCGCCGGTGGAAACGGTGGATCTGCGATCGGCGGAACGGGTCCCTGAGGCGGGCCCCGTGGCGTGGAGCGAACCGCTCGATCGCGCGGTGCGCGAGGCCCTGGAGCGCAAGGAGCAGGTGATCCTGCTGCTCAACCGGCGCGGCTTCGCATCCTTTCTGCAATGCCCGACCTGCGGCACGGTGCCGGGGTGCCCGCGCTGCGCCATCTCGCTCACCGTCCACACGACGCCGAGCGCGCTGCGCTGCCACTACTGCGGCCACGAGGAGCCGCTCGGCACAGCGTGCGCACACTGCGGTGCGACAACCCGCCGCATGCGCGGGCTGGGAACGCAGCAGCTCGAGCATTTCCTGGGGGCTCGGTTTCCCGCCGCCCGCATCGCGCGCATGGATCTCGACACCACGAGTACCAAGTGGAGCCACCACCGCATCCTCGACCGTGTGGCGCGCGGTGAGGTGGACATCCTGCTGGGCACGCAGATGATCGCCAAGGGGCTTGATTTCCCCGGTGTGACGGTGGTCGGCGTCGTCGACGCCGATACCGGGCTCCATCTCCCCGACTTCCGCGCGGCGGAGCGGACGTTCCAGCTGGTGGCGCAGGTGGCAGGACGCGCCGGTCGTGGCCCTGCGGGTGGGCGCGTCGTGGTGCAGACGCGGTCGCCGGACCACCACGCGCTGCGGGCCGCCGCGACGCATTCCATCGCGGCATTCGCCGCCATGGAGCTGCCGCTCCGGGCGCTGCCCAATCCGCCCTACCCGCCGCACGTCGGTCTCATCCGGTTCGTGGCGCTGGGCAGGACGGAGGACGCGGCAGCGGGGCGCGCCACGCGCGTGGCGGAGTGGCTGCGGCGCGCCAACAGCGAGCGGCTCGGAGGAGCGCTGATCATCCTCGGGCCGGCGCCGTGCCCCATCGCGAGGCTGCACGGGCGCTGGCGCTCGCACGTGCTGATCAAATCGGCCGAGCCGCGGATTCTGGGGCGAGTGATGCGGGCGTGGCGTGCGCAGGGGCGGTCGGCGGCGCTGATCGTCGCCGACCGCGATCCTGTGTCACTGCTGTAGCAATCGAAGAACCCTACTTGCTGAAGTTCACGACGGCGTCCCCGCACCCTACGCCCTGCACCCAGAGGTGCTGGTCGCCGGGAATCAGCGGGGCGAGGTCGCGCTCGGACACGATCATCTGCGCCGTGAACGACTCGTCGTTGGCGTCGCCGGCGCGATAAAAGTCGGCCAGCAGCACGATGGTGCTGTCGTCAGTGGCCGCGGGCTTGAGCCCGTCGGCGAGAGAGCACTTGAACTGCGTCGATGCGAGCAGCTGAGCGGTGTCCCAGCGCACACCCTGGCCCGTGGCGCAACCCGTGAGCGGACCCTGGCCGATCGAGTCGGTGCAGCTGAAACCGCCGCCCGAATGGACGTCCGTGATCGTGGGGACCACATTGTTCGCTGACGCGACATTGAACGACCCGCCACCGGTGAGAATCACCGCGCCCTTGGGAAAGCCGCTCGCGTTGCCGTTGAACCCGAACCCGTTACGCGGCCCGGGCTGATGCACGCCCTCCGCCGCCAGCGGGGCCGCGGCAGCCGAGTACGCCGGCGCCGTGGGGTTCTTGGAGTGATCGCTACAGGCGGCCGCGCCGAAGGCCGCCAGCAAGAACAGTCCAGCCGACATCGGTTTCATAGTTGTCTCCCAGTCCTTGGCAGGCCCATAACCCCAACCGCTGGCCGCCTGCCATTGGCCACCAGTCACCGTCGATTTCGTGTGTGGCCAATTAACGGATCCGTGTGCGCATCCACTATCGGAAAGGCAGGAGTGGCCATACCAGACTTTTGGGTGCTTCCCTGTAGGACGCCGTCTGTCAGGACCGGACTGACGTGCGGCGCGGAGGACCGATGCCGACCCGGGAGTCGGCCTTGGGAGGACCTGCGGCGGGTTGCTGCTCTAGACCGTCAGGCCGCGCGGCCCGATGTACTCCGATTGGGGACGGATCAGGTGGTCCTCGGCGTGCTGCTCGATCACGTGCGCGCACCATCCCGCGACACGCCCGCAGGCGAACGTGGCCACGAACGAGCGCGGCTCGAGGCCGAGTGATTGGAGCACCAGGGCGGTGTAGAATTCCACGTTGGTCCGCAGGTTCCGTCCTGGCTTTACCTCCTCGAGCACGCGCAGCACCGTCTGCTCCACTGCGCGAGCGAGATCGAACAGCCCGCGATTCTCGAGATGGGCCGAGCTCATGGCGTCGGCGACGGTGCTGAGCACCTCGGCCCGCGGGTCCCGGACCTTGTAGACGCGATGCCCGAATCCCATGATGCGGCGCCCTGCGGCCAGCTCACTCCGCACCCAGCCCTCCGCCCGGTCGGCCGAGCCGATCTCCTGCAGCATGTCGAGCACGGGCCCGGGCGCGCCGCCGTGCAGCGGACCCTTGAGGGCGCCGATCGCGCCGGTCACGGCGCTGACCATGTCGGAGCGGGTGCTGGCGATCACCCGGGCGGCGAACGTCGACGCGTTCATCCCGTGGTCGATCACCGTCACCCAGTAGGTGTCGAGGGCGCGCGCGGCGATCGGATCGGGCTCCTTGCCGTGCACCATATAGAGGAAGTTCGCGGCATGGGAGAGCTCGGGCTGCGGCGGGACGGGCTCGAGTCCTTTGGCGAGCCGCGCGTGGGCGGCGACGATCGTCGGACAGCGTGCCGTCAGCATCGTGGCTGCCGCGACGTCGGCGGCGGGGGCGATGGCGCCGGGGTCGGCCAGGTCGAGCGACACGGTGGCGCACGCCATGCGGAGGGCATCGATCGGCGGCGCCGTCGCCGCGGCGCGGACGACGCGCATGGTCTCGGACGGCAGCGGGCGCAGCGCGGCGAGCCGCCGCCGCAGCCCCGCCAGCTCGTCCGCCGTGGGCAGGGCGCCCACCCAGAGCAGGTGAGCGGCTTCCTCGAAGCTGACATGGCCTGCCAGCTCCTTCAGGGCGTAGCCCCGGATGATCAGCTCGCCCGCCTGGCCGTCGACGTGGCTCAGGCGGGTCTGGGCGGCGACGACGCCGTCGAGCCCGCGTGGGGCTGGAGTTGTGGTTCTAGGCATGGGCCCAAAGATACGACGTCGCGACTGTTGCGAGACGCCTTTTCTCCCACGTAACTTTGCCCGCTCCCAGTAACACCCTAGGAGTCCCGAGGAGTGAGGCGTCCGCCGTTCCGGTATCAGCTGCCGCAGTTCGCCGAGCCACCGCTCGCGCAGGCGCCTCAAGCCCGGTTCGCTCCCGCCCCGGCTGACGGCGTGCTTCCCGACGGCTTCTTCTCGACCACCAATCTCCCGACCTACGTGCATGCCGGCGATGGGTGGCGCCGTCCCACGCTGCCCCGGATGGACTGTGTCATCGTGCGCGCGGCGAACGGCGACCTCGTCACCACCGAGCCGCGCAAGGTGGCGCGCGGAGCGGCGGTCGCCATGGGCGCCTCCGAGGACGGCAGCGAGGGGATCTTCGTCCACGGCGAAGGATTTCTCGGCGGGGGACACAGCGCCAACGAGTTTCGCTTCATGCAGACTGAAGTTTCCCGCGAGCGGCCGGTCGACTATGCGGTGCTGGCGGAGCTGCTGGGCGAGGAGCGCGCACGCGGCGGAACGACGCTGTGGGTGGTGGGACCGGCGCTGGTGCACGCGCGGGCGCGCGAGGACATGATCTGGTTCATCGACCATGGCTACGTCGGCGGCCTGCTCGGGGGCAACGCCGTCGCGGTGCACGACCTCGAGGCCGCGATTTTCGGGACGACGCTCGGCATGTCGAGCTCGGGCGAGGGTGTCTCGGGCGGCCACGCCCTGCACATGCGGGCGATTAACGCGATCCGTCGCGCCGGATCGATCGAAGCCGCGGTGCAGCAGGGGATCGTGACGGGCGGCATCATGCACGCGCTGGTGCGGGCGAGGGTTCCGTACGTGCTGGCCGGCTCGATCCGCGACGATGGGCCGTTGCCCGGCGTGGTGAGCGACACGCTGGCGGCGCAGGACGCGATGCGCGTGCTCACGGTAAAGGCCACCTTCGCCGTGTTCATCGCGACGGCGCTGCATGCCATCGCCGTCGGCAACATGCTGCCCGCGTTCGTCGACGCCGCGAACCCCGCCGACATCCGTCCCCTGACGACGATCTGCGTCGATCAGACGGAGTTCGTCGTCAACAAGCTGCGCGACCGCGGCACGCACCAGGCGTTCGGCGTCGTCACCAACGCCCAGGATTTCATGCACGTGCTGCGGTCCTTCGTGGAGCGATGGGAACAGGCCTCCCCCCCGACGCCGTCCCCGGCCCGGCGCTAGGGGCGCCGCCGCCGGGTCTTGGCCCGGGCTGGGCGAAGCTCTCGGCCGCGGTGGCGCTCAAGGTGCCCGTCGAAGAGATCGACACGATCTATCTCTTCCGGCCCATCAAGCGCGAGGGGCGCGAGTGGGGCACCGCCGTGGTGACGCGCCGCCACCCCGAAGGGCGGCTGGTGGTCTACACGGCGCGCTATATGCTGGTGGTGCGCGGGAAGGAGAAGGGCACGTCGCGCGTCGAAGTGGAGGAAGTAGCGCTCTCTCCCGCGGAGGTCGTGGCCCAGGTGATGCAGCACACCGCCGATCGCACGGGAGACGCCGAGCCGCCGGAGGCTTGCAGCGCGGCGGTCTGGTATGCGCGTTGACGGCACGCGGGCGCTGGCGGCATTTCGCCGCTTCCTCACCGACCGCAACCTCCCGGCGACGCAGCAGCGGCTCGCGGTCGCCACGGTGGTGCTCGACGCCGCCGATCACCTGTCCGCCGAGGACGTGCTGCGGCGCGTGGCCAAACGAGGTACGGACATCGGCCTCGCGACGGTGTACCGCACCCTCGACCTGCTGGTGTCGAGCGGGCTCGTGGCGGAGCGCGACTTCGGCGAGGGCTTCCGGCGCTACGAGCCGGTAGCGCCGGGACAAGCGCACGAGCACTGCATCTGCTCGGCGTGCGGGCGCGTGATGGAGCTGTCGAACGACCGGCTGGAGCGCGTGATCGCGCTGGTCGCCGAGGAGGTGGAGTTCCGGCCGCACCACCACCATCTCGAAGTGTTCGGGTTGTGCCGGGACTGTCAGCAGTCGAACCCTTTAGCGCGGACCAACGTGACGTGATCGATCCAGCGCAGTTCATGCCGAGCCGGGCGTTTCTCACCAAGGGCGTGGGGCGGCACCGCGAGAAGCTGACCAGCTTCGAGATGGCGTTGCGCGACGCCCATCTCGCGGTGTTCAACCTGGTCCGCGTCAGCTCGATCTTTCCGCCGCACTGCCAGCTGGTGGACCGCGAGGAAGGGCTGGCCAACCTGAAGCCGGGACAGGTGCTGTTCACGGTACTCGCCGAGTCGGCCACCAACGAGCCGAGCCGCCGCGTCGCGGCGTCGATCGGACTCGCCGTCCCGTCCGATCTGTCGCATCACGGCTACATCTCGGAGCATCACAGCTACGGACAGAACGAGAGCACGTCGGGAGACTACGCCGAGGATCTCGCCGCATCGATGCTCGCGACGGTGCTGGGCGTGCCGTTCGATCCCGACCAGGCGTGGGACCAGCGGCGCGAGCAGTGGATGCTGTCGGGGGACATCGTGCGTACCTTGAACGTCACCTCCACGGCGGAGTGCGGCGACGACGGGCGCTGGACCACGGTGGTGGCCGCCGTGGCGTTTTGTGGGTAGCGAGGGAAGCAGCGTCTCGCTGTTCGTCGCATTCGCGGCAGGCCTGTTGAGCTTTCTCTCGCCGTGCGTGCTGCCGCTGATCCCGAGCTACGTCGGTTTCCTCACCGGACTCTCCGCCGAAGAGCTGCAGCTACGCCGTGGCACGGCGCTGCTGCATGCCGTGTGGTTCGTCGCCGGCTTCGGTCTGATCTTCATCCTGCTCGGCGCCTCGGCCTCCGCTCTGGGCGCGCTGTTCCTGCGCTCTCAGGTGTGGATCGCGCGCGTCGGCGGGGTCCTCGTCATCCTGTTCGGGACGTACCTGCTGGGCATGCTGCGGCCGGCGTTTCTGATGCGGGAGCGCCGCATCCACCTGGTCCGCAAGCCGCTCGGCTACGTGGGTTCGTCGGTCGCGGGAGTGGTCTTCGGCGCCGCGTGGACGCCGTGCATCGGTCCGATCCTGGGGGCCATCCTCACCCTCGCGGCCACCCGCTCGAGCATCGCACAAGGCATGGGGTTGCTCGCCGTCTACACCCTCGGACTGGCGCTGCCGTTCCTGCTCACCGCCCTCGCCCTGGACCGCTTCCTCGTCTGGTTCCAGCGGTTCCGCCCGTACCTCGTGTGGGTGGAGCGAATCTCCGGCGTATTGCTGATCCTGCTCGGGATTCTCCTGGTAACCGACCGGTTCACGCTGCTGGCGAACTGGCTGCAGGGGCTGACGCCAGAGTTCTTGCGCAGCAAGCTGTAACCTGCCGTTCCCGTTCACCCGGAGGAGCGATCGTGCTCGATCAATTCAAGAAGTTCATGCTCGAAACCAACGCGTTTTCGTTGGCGATCGGCGTCGTCATCGGCGGCGCCGTGGCGAAGCTGGTCACGGCGTTGGTGGCCGATCTCCTCATGCCGATCATCTCGCTCATCCTGCCGGGAGGCGCCTGGCGGGAGTTCAGCATCTCCCTCGGTGAAGGGCACGATCCCCTCAAGATCGGCGACATTCTGGGTGCCACGATCGATTTCTTGATCATCGCCCTGGTGGTGTACGTCGTCGTTGCGAAGCTCTTCAAGATCCAGCCGGCGAAGTAGTCGCGCCGCGCCTCCCGCGGGCCGGCGACTGCTCCGAACGAGCTAGCTCGCCGGCCCACCGCCGTTAGGCCGCTTTTCATCCTCCCGGGCGATGTTCCGCCACCGCGTCAGCGCGCAAGTTCAATCCAGTGCGGTGTCACTCTCTCCTGGAGCAGGCATGAACAAAGCGGTTCTGATCCTGATGTCGGGGTTGTGCGTCGCAGCCCTGAAGCCCCTGGCGGCCCAGCAGGCTGTCGGTGTGGCGCCAACGGCGGGGGTGAGCACGACGCCGCCGCCGGTGAGCTCGTCGAGCACCGCCCAGTCTGGACCGCGCCTCCAGCCGGAGTTACGCCGTTTCGAGGCGAGTGTCTCTGACAGCAGCACGGCAGCGCGCGTCTCGCCCGTGAACTACAGCGGGGGCGGCGCCACCATCACCCTTTCTACGTTGGCACTGGTTCTCGTTGTCGTGATCATTGTGTTGTTGGTCGCAAAATGAGTAGGGAGGGGCGCGTGTGACGGCGGGGCAATCCCACCGCCCGCGATTCCCCCGAACACCTTAGGAGTCTCGTATGCCTATCCTCGCTTGGATCGTCGTCGGCATCATCGGCGGTTTCATCGGCAGCAAGATGGTCAACCAACGTGGTGAAGGGCTCGTGGGAGACCTGTTCCTCGGCGTCATCGGCGCCGTCGTGGGCGGCTGGCTCTTCAATCAGTTCGGCCACTCAGGTGCCACCGGCATCAACCTCTACAGCATCCTGGTGTCCGCCGTCGGCGCGATCGTGGTCCTGGTAGTCTACCACGCCCTCAGCGGCCACCGTATCCGCGCGTAACGGATTCACCCCTCGCGCCAAGGGCGCTCCTGTCCCTCCGACAGGCGTGCCGCGCGAGGTCCCTCGGGCAGAGCTTCGATCGTCACTGCGCCGGGGGCTAGCCGAAGAAGACGCCCCGCAACGGACATCCGTTGCGGGGCTCTTTGGTCAAACGATCGACCTCCGCCCATTTCATGCGAGCCTCTCTTCCGACTATCGAAACCGAGGCCCTCGCTCGCCGCCAACCGCACCCGCGTGCGGTATCGGGGGATCGTGGACGCCACCGAGCGGAACGGCCGCCGCATCGTCGTGTAAACAAGGCGGCAAGGTGGTTTCCCTGAAGTTCAAAGCACGGGACGTAACCGTGAATAAAATAAATAGAGGAGTTGAGGCATGGCGCACAGAATCGGCGTGCTGGTGATGGAGGACAATCGGATGGCGCGCGACGGACTCGCGGCTCTGCTGGATGCGCAGCCCGATATCACGGTCGTTGCGGCGGCTGGAGAACCCGACGCGGCGTTGCGACGAGCACAGGAGACCAAGCCTCAGGTCGTCCTCGTGGACGCCTCCCTGGGGAATCGCCCCAACCACCGCTTCGTAGAGAGCGTCCGGAAGACAACGCCTGAGGCTCGGGTGGTCGTGATGGACCTGATTCCGGCGGAGGAAGAAGTTGTGGAGTTCGTCAAAGCAGGAGCGACGGGGTTCGTCGCCAATAGTGCGAGCGCCGACGACTTGGTGGCGACCGTTCGATCGGTGGCTGGCGGCGCAGACGTCGTTCCACCGCCCTTGACCGGATTGCTCTGTTCCTATGTTGCGAAACACGCCCCCGCGCGAACCGCCTCAGCGGCGACCGACGCCGTCCGGCTGTCGAAGCGGGAACGGGAAGTCATCGACCTGGTTGCCGAAGGCCTGAGCAACAAGGAGATCGCCCAGCGACTGCATATCGCCGCCTATACGGTCAAGAGCCACGTGCACAACATTCTGGAGAAGCTGGACCTGCACAACCGCGTCCAGATCGCCGCGCTGGCATACCGCGGCAGCAAGCCCGCATCCTCGTAACCGCAGTTCGCGCCACCGGGCAACGCACCGGCCCTCATTGGGCCCCAGGCCAACCGAAGACGCCCCCAACGAAGTTCGTGTATGGCAGAGGCGATTCTTGACACGCGCCACGCCGCGGTGGACTTTTCCTATCGACCCAGTGCGATGTCCGAGCAGGATCTTCGACTCCGGCACCCCCGCCACGCTCCCGCCGTCGGGCATCGTACCCTGTTTCCCCAGAAGGGCCGATGACCGCATCCATCCGCCGTCGCAAATCTGTACCGACGAAGCGAACGGGGAACGGCCGACACCCGTTGGCCAAAGCGCCGACCGGGATCGCCGGGCTGGATGAAATCACCAACGGCGGACTGCCGCGCGGGCGGCCTACGCTGGTGTGCGGCGGCGCGGGCTGCGGCAAGACGCTGCTCGCCCTGGAGTTTCTCGTGCGCGGCGCGCTCGAGTATGACGAGCCCGGCGTCTTCGTCTCGTTCGAAGAGACCCCCGACGAGCTGGTCGCCAACGCCCGCTCGCTCGGCTTCGACCTGGAGAAGCTGAGCGCCCGCCGGCGGCTGCTGCTCGATTACGTGCGCCTCGAGCGCAACGGGCTCATCGAGAGCGGCGACTACGATCTCGAGGGGTTGTTCGTCCGGCTGGGCCACGCGATCGATACGATCGGCGCGAAGCGCGTCGTGCTGGACACCATCGAGCGGCTTTTCTCGGGACTCTCCAATGCGTTCGTGCTGCGCAGCGAGCTGGACCGGCTGTTTCACTGGCTGAAGACGAAGCACGTCACGGCGATCGTGACGGGCGAGCGCGTAGGCGAGCAACTGACGCGCCACGGCCTCGAGGAGTACGTCTCCGACTGCGTGATCGTGCTCGACCAGCGCGTGCTGGAGCAGAGCGCCACGCGACGGTTGCGCATCCTCAAATACCGCGGCTCGTCGCACGGCGGCAACGAGATGCCGTTCCTCATCGACGACCACGGGGTCTCCGTGCTGCCGATCACGTCGCTGGGACTCGCGCACCCGGCGTCCACCGCGCACCTGTCCACCGGGATCCCCGGGTTGGACGCGATGTTCGGCAAGAAGGGATACTTCCGCGGCAACAGCGTGCTTGTGTCCGGAACGGCGGGCACCGGCAAGTCCAGCCTGGCGTCACATTTTGCGGAGGCCGCCTGTCAGCGCGGGGAGCGCTGCCTGTACTTGGCCTTCGAAGAGTCGCCGGATCAAATCGCTCGCAACATGCGCTCGATCGGCCTCGACCTGGGGCGCTGGTTGCGCCGGGACCTGTTGCGGATCCACGCCCGGCGGCCGACCGCCCTGGGTCTGGAAGCGCATCTGGTGGCGATTCACCGGTTGATCGAAGACTGGCAGCCTCGGGTGGTCGTGATGGACCCGGTCACCAACATGATCGCGGTCGGCAGCGAAGCCGAAGTGAAGGCGATGCTCGCCCGGCTCATCGACTTCATGAAGCACCGGCAGATCACCGCGCTCTTCACCTCGCTGACCGAAGGGGGCGGTGCGGCAGAGCGAACCGACCTCGGCGTGTCGTCCCTGATGGACGTCTGGATGCTGCTCAGTAACGTGGAAGCGAACGGCGAGCGCAACCGGGCGATTCAGATCGTCAAGGCCCGGGGCATGGCGCACTCGAACCAGGTCCGCGAGTTCGTGATGACCGACCGCGGTATCACGCTGGTGGACGTCAGCCGCCGGGCCGATGGGACCGTGTCGATCGGGTCCGCCCGGGGTGCTCAAGAACGGCTCACGCGCGCCGGAGAGCCGAAGTCGCGCCACGGCTCCCAGTCGAAATGAAAAACGGCGCGCGCCGCACCTGGCGGCTGCGGCTGTACGTGGCGGGGCAGACGCCGAAATCGATCACGGCCCTCGCCAATCTGCAGCGCCTGTGCGATACACATCTCGCCGGCCAGTACCGCATCGAAGTGATCGACCTCGCGACCCATCCGCACCTGGCGCGCCGGGACGACATCGTCGTGCTCCCGACGCTGGTGCGGCAGCTGCCGCCGCCGATGCGCAAGATCATCGGTGATCTCTCCAACGTGGAGCGCGTCCTGGTGGGGTTGGATCTGCAATCCCGGGATGGCGAGGAGTAACCGGCGCGCCCCGTGATCAAGAAACGCAAAGTCCCGCGTCGTCCTCGCGAGGGCATCGAGGAGCTCCGCACCCGGCTCGAGACCGCTGAGGATACCCTGCGCGCCATCCGGGCCGGGGAGGTGGATGCCCTGGTGGTTGCCCGAGCCGGGGACGACCATGTGGTAACGGTCCAGGGTGCGGACCTGCCGTACCGCATGCTGCTCGACCAGATGTACGCGGGGGCGGTGACGCTGACCCCGAAGGGCGCCATCGTCTACTGCAACCAACGATTCGCCGACATCGTCCGGACGCCGCGCGCGGGCATCGTTGGCTCGGCGCTGAGCCGGTTCGTGGCGCCTGCCGGGCAGTCGAGGCTTGCCGCGCTGCTCGCGCCCGCGAACGGCACTCGGACGAAGGCCGAGCTTGCGTTTCGGGCGGGCGACGGTACGCCGGTGCCCGTGTCGGTCACCTTCGCGCCGTTGCGATTGGATGGGATCGCGGACATCAGCGGGGTGATCGGGGTGGTCGTGGATGACACCGAGCGGAGACAGCAGGAAGAGCTCCGCAACCGGCTGATCGAGCAGGTGATGACGGCGCAGGACCGCGAGCGGGGGCGCATCGCCCGTGAGCTCCACGACGAGACGGGGCAGGCGTTGGCGGCGCTCCTGGTGGGGTTGCGGACGATCGAAGAGGCCCGGACGATGGCGGAGGCGGGTAAGCTGGCGCAGCAGATGCGGGAAGTGGCCGCCCGGACCCTGCACGACGTCGGACGCCTGGCCCGGGGCCTCCACCCGGCTGTGCTGGACGAGCTGGGGCTCGCCGTGGCAGTGACCCGCCACGTACAGGAGTTTGCCCGGCTGCACGCAATCGCCGAGGACACGCGGATCGAAGGGCTCGATGCGGAGCCTCTGTTGCCGCTGGTGCAAAACACCGTCTACCGGGTGCTGCAGGAGGCCCTCACCAACGTCGCGAAACACGCCGCAGCGCGGCGCGTGAGCGTTCGTCTGGAGCGCTACGACACGATGGTCGAGTTGCAAGTACGGGATGATGGCGTCGGCTTCAAGCCGGGCGCGAATCACCGCGGCCTTGGTCTTCAGGGTATGCGGGAGCGGGCGGCGCTGCTCGGTGGCGCCGTGCAGCTCGAATCTGCACCCGGAAAGGGAACGCTGATCACGGCCCGCTTCCCCGTACGGCGATCGTAATACGAATGCCGAGCATCCGGATCCTGATTGCCGACGACCACGCCATCCTCCGGAGCGGTCTCCGGATGCTCATCGACGCGCAGTCCGATATGAACGTGGTCGGCGAGGTAGCGGACGGGACCGAGACAGTGAACCGGGCACGGGATGTTCACGCGGATGTCGTGCTGCTGGACCTGACGATGCCCGGCCCTCCGGCAGCGGTGACGATCGAAAGGCTGGTCCGTCTGGATCCGAGCCCGCGCGTGCTCGTGCTCACGATGCACGACGATCCGGTCTATCTGCGAACCGCCCTGCAGGCCGGCGCTTCGGGCTACATCGTGAAGAAGGCGGCGGACATCGAATTATTGTCCGCCATCCGCGTCGTATGGAGCGGCGGGACCTTCGTGAATCTGACGCGACCCGGTGAAACGGAGCCCGGCCAGGCGATCCGGCAAGTCCCCCGCGCCTCACCCGCGGCTGGGCAGCCCAAACCGCTGAGCCAGCGGGAAGTCGAGGTACTCCGGCTGCTCGCCCAAGGGCATACCAATCAGGAAGCCGCGGACCGGTTGGCGGTGAGCGTCAAGACCATCGAAACGCACCGCAAACGGTTGAGCGACAAGCTCGGACTCAAGAGCCGCGCCGAGCTGTTTCGCTTCGCCGTCGAAGCTCGCCTGCTGTAAGGGTGTCGGGGATTCCCCCCCCCCCCCGGGGCCCCGCTTTGGGGGCTTTTCCCCGATCTCCGCTTCGCTTCTCGCGATGTAGTTTGCATCCGCTGAACTCTACATCTGTTGGATGCTACAGTACCCAACATCGGGGGAGGCTCCCGATGGGTCCAAAAACCGGTAAGAGGGCTGCTGCTCTGGCAAAACGCATCCGTGTGCTGATCATCGATGACAATCGCCTGGTGCGCGAGGGGATCGGGGCGTTGCTCAGCGCGCAATCGGACCTGACCGTCGTGGCGGCCGCGGAGGACACGACCACCGGCCTGAGTCAGCTGGTCGAGCTCACGCCCCACATCGTGCTGGTCGACGCGGGGATGGACAATGGCGACAGTCATCAGTTCGTGGAAACCCTGCGCAAGACCGCGCCGGAAGCCAAGGTGATTGTGATGGACCTGCTGCCGGCGCCCGAGGACGTGATCGAGTTCGTCCAGGCCGGAGCGAATGGGTTCGTTATGAAAGACGCGACGGTCGAGGACCTCGTGAGCACGATTCGTTCGGTCGCTCTGGGAGCGGACGTCGTCCCCCCCGCCCTGACCGGAACGCTGCTGACCCACATCGCGCAGCAGGCCGCGATTCGCCGGCTGCCGGGCGTGGCGGAAGCGGTGCGGATGACGAAGCGTGAGCGGGAGATCATGAACCTGATCGCCGAGGGCCTGAGCAATAAGGAGATCGCCCAGCGATTGAGCATTGCGACCTACACCGTCAAGAGCCACGTGCACAACATTCTGGAGAAGCTGGCGTTGCACAGCCGGCTCCAGATCGCCGCGTACACCCACCGGGCCAGCCCCCCCCCCACGACCTAGCTTCCTCCGGCTGACCAGACTCCGCCCGCGGCGCGCGGTTCAGGCGGCGCGTGATTTCCGTTTTGCGGGAGCCTTTCCGTTGCCCCGTTCCTGCCCGTTGCGCCCGCCGGACTTTGCCCGCGGCAACGCAAACCGCGCAGGTCCCGTCAGGGCGAAATCCATGTTGAGGTGCTTCAGCTCGGCCTCGATCGCTCGATCCACGTGGTGCACCTGCTCGGGGTGGTCGGTCACCACCAGGATGTGGGTGATCTTGGTCTCGAGAACGATCCGACCGGTCCACAGCCGTCCGCCGCGCCGCCCTAACAGCTGCGCGCGCTGCAACAGCGCCCGGATTTTCCGGAATCGCGGCTCGGGCTGCGGTGGATCGAGCTCATAGGCGTACACCCAGCGCGCGCGGGCGTGGGGTCGTTGTCGCTTGGAAGTCATAGCACGTCCTCCTCAGTATCAGGTCGCAACCTACCCCACCGCTGTCCCGCAGCGCCATCCATCTTGGTGGGGACGCCGCCGCGCCGGTGGACTGAGATCACGAGGATGGATCCCGCCTCCGAGATCCGCGCGATCCAAACGAGCTAGCTCGTTCGATGCGCAGCTGGTCCTCTGACCACCCCCCGTTGCTAAGTCGTTTTTGATCCAGCCGGGGGATATTCGTGTCGCGCAGGCAGCGGCAAGTTGTGTGCTCGTGCGAGGACGCTCCGGCTGACGGCGCTTGGCGGGTCGGCGTCTCGACGAGGGGAAGTGCACTGTGGTGAACCAGCGGCCTAGGTCGCCGACGAGCCTATGGGCTTACGCGTATCAGATCGTCCCGCCACAACCGAAGAGTCGTCTCGACACGATCCAGGGGCTCCTGGATCACGAACACGAGGTGGCACGTACCGAGGCCCGCACCTGGACCGGTCGGCTTGTGCTGGAGCGGCTGGTGACGCGCATCCTGATCGTGAGCGACAACCCTGACCAAGCGCGCGGAATCAACCTCGGGCTGGCGGAGGAGCTGCATCGGCTCCAGGTGACGTTCAGCTGCACCGCATCGCTGGAGATTCCGGCGGACGGCGGCGATGGGCCGTTGATCGCAACGTATGGATGAAGGTGAGGAGGAAGACAGATATGCTGCTGCTGCTCGGTGTCGTGCTGGTGGTGGCCTGGTTGCTCGGCTGGGGCGCGTTCCATGTCGCCGGTGGTCTGATCCATTTGCTGCTGATCGTGGCCGTGGTGTTTCTGGTCATGCATTTCGTACGCCGCCGGCAGACGTGAGATCCCGTCTTACTGGAGAAGGAGGCCGTCCGTGAACACGCCTGACGCCAGAGCCGCGCGCGGATCTGGCGCAGTTCCTCCGGTCGTTGTAGCCCAATGACCACCATCGGCGCGCCGACTATCCGGCCGGCCGGTGCGCCGACCCAGGCCGGCGCGCACCCACCGCTGCAGCTGCTCGACGACCAGCACCTCGTGCAGCGGCACCTGGAGGGCGATCCCCGGGCGTTTGGCGCTCTGGTCGACCGCTACCAGCCTCGCCTGCACGAATTCATCGGCAGTGGCGGCGACGACCGGGAGCGGGTGGAGGAACTGGTGCAGCAGGTCTTCGTGCGGGTGTTCCGCCACCTGCGCCGGGTCGACCCGACCAAAGACCTCGCGACCTGGATCTACGGGATTGCGGCCAACCTCGTCCGGGACAATCCCCGGCAGCGCGGACGGGATCCCCTGCTTCCCGGTCTCGAGTAACGACGGCTCACAGGCGCAGCGACGTGGTTGACGATAGTCCTACGGCGATCTCAACGATGGAGGGCGGTCTCATGGCGACACGAACAGATCGGTTCTTGGGGGCTGCGGTGCGCACCGCACGGCGAGCCAAACAATGGGCCCTGGTGGCGGCGCGTGAAGCCGACCGTATGCTGCAAGAGGCCAGGACGCAGGCCGCGTCGGAGGACCGGCGGCGCCGGTTGAAGGTTACCCTCCTGAAGACGGAACGGGTGCTGAAGGTCGCCGGACGGGCGGCGCTCGTCGCCGGAGTGGCGGCCGGGATTGCGGCGGCTCGCGCTGAACGGAGTGGTCGGAAGCTCTCGAAAGGGGTCGCGCGCTAGCTCCCTGGGTGCAGCCTCCGATCGTCTGCGGACGATCTCACATGGCGGCGGTCCTCGGACTGCCGCCGTGCTGCGCTCACGAGCGGCGGGTGGTGAACCGGCGATGGCTGCGCAGCGCGCCGAGATCGATCGCGAGCGCCACCACGATCCCCACCACGGGCCAGAGGGTCCACGCGCCGCCGAACCAGTGATGCACGGCCGAGTACCAGAGCAGCGTCGTGGGCAGGAAGAGGAAGCCGATGATGGGCAAGAGCAGCGACGGGAAGAGGCCGTTAAACCAATGGGTGAAATACCAGAGCAGGGCGACGGCGAGTCGCGGGGTGAGGAGGACGAGGGCCGCCAGAAGGCAGGGCACGGTGGGCGGCGCTCAGTTCCCCGAGCCGCTGCTCGTGCCCGCATTCGTATAGATCGCGATCTCCACGCGCCGGTTCTGCCGCCGGCCCTCCTCGGAATCGTTGGCGGCGATCGGCTCGGTCGCGCCCCGGCCCGCAGTCGCAATGCGGGCGCGATCGACACCCTCCTGGACGATGAAATTCGCGGCTGACCGCGCGCGTCGATTCGAAAGATCCTTGTTGTACCGGGCGCTACCGTCCGAGTCGGTATGGCCCACGACAAGGACGCGCGTGTTGGGATACGCTTTCAGACTCGCGGCCAGGTCGCGGAGATCGACGCTCGCCGCGCTCCTGAGGTGGTCGGAGCCGAACCCAAACAGCAGTCCCGCCGGGAACGTCACCGTAATGCCCTCGCCGATGCGCTGCACGGTGGCCTCGGGGAGGTCGTAGGCGAGCTCCTGGGCCTGCCGGTCCATCTGGTGCCCGATCACCGCACCGGCCACGCCCCCGAGCGCCGCACCGCTGATCGCCCCGTGCACCGTCCGGCCGGTGGCTGTGCCGATGCCGGCGCCCGCGACGCCACCCGGGCCCGCGCGGCGTATCCCGCCCTGTGCCGCCTTGTTCGAGGCCAAGGCGAGCACCAGCGCCACCAAGGCGACAAAGGCGAAGACGACGATCCGAGCACGTTTCATAGGAAGTACGGAGCATGCCCCAGTGTGCAACCATCCGGTATCGCCCCGAGGGATGGAAAGAGATGGATTCGTCTGACGAATGGGCCGTTGTCCGGAACGCCATGCTTCGCGCGTCCCCACCAATGGTGAGGGTTTCCCATCCCATGAAGCGATGGTGCCTGCATGTGCGCGGTGCCAGCTTGCCTATTGCGGGCGAGGGAGATCTGACAATGCGAAATGGCTCCCGAGCCGCTCGTAGATACATGCAATGTTGGGAGGCAACCATGTCAGTTATCCGCAGACGTACCTCACGATCGATTCCCGTGATCGCATTCGCGACTCTTTTGTTCGTAGCGTGCTCTTCGTCCTCCGGTCCGGGTGGTGGGGGTGGCGGAGGTGGCGGCGGGGGTCTCGTCGGCCCCTCCCTGGGCTCGGCGCAGACCTACGGGCTGTTGGCTGGTACGGCGGTGA
>DATLVL010000210.1:0-9048 GCA_035577525.1 Gemmatimonadales bacterium
CTGAGAGAAAAAAAACGAGAGATCTAGCCCCGCTCCAAAAACTCCACCACATCTGCCATTGGCTTCTCCCAATCCGCATCGAGCAGCAGCTCATGGTACATCTCCTCATACCACCGCGTCTCGATCGAGCCCTGCAACCCCGCCGCGAACGAGCGCGCGCGTGGTGCATCCACAATGGCGTCCTTCCCGGCCAGGAGAAACAGTAGCGGCACCGTGATGCGGTGCGCGTCGGCGGGGACGACGCGCTGCGCCCACTCGATCTCGCGCCACGCCCCGGGCGTCAGCACGTTGTGCACGGCGGGATCGGCGCGATAGGCCGCCGCGACGGCGGGGTCGTGCGACAACAGCTGCGCGTCGATGCCGGCGCCGAGCTGCAGGGACGGCCACAGGTCGGCGAGCGGACGCGCGGCGATGCGCTTCAAGATGGACACGGGACGCGCCAGGGCGAGCCACGGCGACGACAGCACCGCGCGTGCGACGGGATCCGACGGCTGCGTCTCGAGGTAGCGCAGCACGACGAGCGCGCCGAACGAATGGCCCAGAAGAATCTGCGGCGCGTCGACCTTCGAGCGGATCAGCCGTCGAAAGGCCTGGAAGTCCGCCAGCAGCTGGCTGAAGCGGGAGAGGTGGCCGCGGATGCCGCCCGAGTCGCCGTGGCCGCGCTGGTCGAGTACATAGACGGCGTAGCCCGCGTCCGAGAGGCGTTCCGCCGGCCGCTTCCAGCGCGTCCGGTGATCGGACCAGCCGGCGACCCAGAGGATCGCCGCGCGTAGTGTGCCGACCGGCTCGTAACTGTCATAGGCGAGGGCCGAGCCGTCGGGAGCGCGGAGCTGGGCCATCAGGTCTTGATCAGGAGCCCGCGCAACAGATCGAGCGCTGCCTGGGCGCTGCGCGCGCGGATCTCTTCGCGGTCCCCCACCATCATGCGGCCGATGGACTTCGTTTCACCGTTGCGGCGCGCGGCGAGCCACACGGTCCCCACCGGCTTCTCGGCTGTCCCGCCGCCAGGGCCCGCGATGCCCGTGATCGCCATCGCGCACGCGACGTCGAACCGTTTCGTAGCCCCCTCGGCCATCGCGCGCACCGTCTCCTCGGAGACGGCGCCATGCGCCGAGAGGGTCGATTGCGGCACGGAGAGCTCCGCGATCTTCACGTCGTCGGCGTAGGCGATGACGCCGCCCACGAAACAATCGGACGAGCCCGGAATGGCCGTGAGCCTGGCACCCAACAAGCCGCCGGTGCACGACTCGGCGACGGCGACCTGTTCCTTCCGCGACCCAAGTAGATCGAGGACGACCGCGGCGAGGTCCGTCGTGTCTTCGCCGTAGCAGCGCGAATCGAGCGCAGCGGTCAGCGCCTGGGCGCCCTCAGCGAGGCGGCGATCGGCTTCCTCGGGCGGCAGTCCCCACGCGGTGAGGCGCAGGTCCACGCCCGCAATCCCCGGCAGATACGCGAGCGTCAACGGCACGAGGCCAGCCTCGAGATCCTGCACCTTTTCGGCAACCGCAGACTCCGGCATCCCCGTGGTGCGCACGGTGCGCGAGCGCACCACACCGGTGGTACCGCGCTCCCGGTCACGCGCCACGAGTCGCGGCAGCACTTCTTCGACCAGCAGTCCGCGCATCTCGAGCGGCACGCCGGGGAGCATGATGACGAAGCGCTGCTTGTCGTCTTCGATCCACAGCCCCGGCGCCGTGCCGCGCGGATTGGGCAGCACCGTCGCCCCTTCGGGGACCTCGGCCTGGGTGCGATTCATCGCCGGCATCGGCCGCTTGAAGCGGCGAAACCGCTCCTCGAGAGCCCGCAGCATCGCTTCGTCGAGCACGAGCTTCCTGCCGAACAATTGGGCGACTGCGTTTTTGGTGAGGTCGTCCTTGGTAGGGCCGAGTCCGCCCGTCGTCAGGACGGCGCCGGTGCGCTCCAGGGCGTCGCTGACGGCGGCAGCGACCATGTCGGGGCGGTCGGCGACGCTCGTGCGCCTGACGATCTCGATCCCCGCCGCGGCGAGCGTCTTGCCGAGATCGACCGCGTTGGTGTCGACGGTATACCCGAGCAGCAGCTCGGTGCCGACGGTGACGACTTCGAGCTTCAACCGCGGCCCGTGATCAAGCGCCGGTAGCGGTACAGATAGACAATGAGCGAGTACACGGTGAGGACGATCGCGCCGGCCAGCGTGATCGAGACGACGGCGCCGTGGAACTGGTCCCAGAAGGTGCGGAACCAGCCGGCGAACTTGTGCGACGCGAGCCAGTCCTTCCAGGCGAACCACCCGATGGTGGCGCCGATGAAGACGTTCTGCACCGCCGCCTTGAGCTTCCCCGCCCCCACCGCCGGGATCACGATGCCGCGGCGCTTGGCGAAGAAGCGAAATGCGGTGATCGACAGCTCGCGCCCCACGAGCAGCAACAGGGCCCACAGCGGGACGCTGCCCCACCAGGGAATGCGGTAGTCGACGAGGATCGTGGGGTGGCGCGTGATCCAGAAGATCGGCACCAGCATGGCGAACAGCATCAGCTTGTCGGCGATGGGGTCGAGCAGCTGGCCCAGCTCGCTCACCTGGTTGTATTTGCGCGCCAGCCAGCCGTCGATGATGTCGGTGCAGGCGACGGCGATGAACGTGAAGAAGGCGATGACTTTGGGCCAGTAGCCCGAGATGAACGGCAACAGCGCGATGACGGGGGTGAGGCCGATGCGCGCGAGCGTCAGGATATTGGGCAGCGTCCAGCGCACGAGCGGAGCTCCGGAAGACGCGGTCAGCTGAGCGTTTTGAGCACGGTCTTGGACACAGCCCTGAGGGTTTCGAATACACCGTCGCCGCGCACCGCCACTGCCTCGTAGAACGGCGCGCGCCCGATCCAGCCGTCCTCCCCCTTCTCGATGATGTTCTCACCGGGGTGGTTCGGGTCGGGAACCACCTTCTGCTGTGCCGGATCGTCGATCGGCCAGCCGGGATTGAGCGCCGCCTGGAGATCCCTGATCGGGGCGGCGTTGGGGAGATCGCGCTTGTTGTACTGGATGGTGAACGGAATCTTCGTCAGGTCGTAGCCGTACTCGCTCATGTTGTCGTACAGGTTCTGCATCGACTCGACATTCGCTTCCATGCGCTCGATCTGACTGTCCGCCACGAACACGATGCCGTCCACACCTTTCAGAATCAGCTTGCGGCTCGCGTTGTAGTACACCTGACCGGGCACGGTGTACAAATGAAAACGGGTTTTAAAGCCGCGGATCGTGCCGAGGTCGACGGGGAGGAAGTCGAAGAACAGCGTGCGCTCGGTTTCGGTGGCGAGCGAGATCATCTTGCCGCGCGTGTTGGGCGCGACCTTGCCGTAGACGTGCTCCAGATTCGTCGTCTTGCCGCCCAGCCCCGGCCCGTAATAGACGAGCTTGCAGTTGATCTCGCGGGACGCGTAGTTGATCATCGACATGCGCGGGTGTCCCCTCGATCAGCCGAACAGTTTGTCAATTTCGTCTTCCGCTCCCGCCAGAATGCCTTTGGTTTCGGAAACGCCGCCCGGGCCCACGCGATCGAACATCGCCTGGAACACGTGGTTGAGCGATTCGACGGTGGCTTTTGCCTTGAGCTTCACGAGCCCCAGCGTGGCACGCTGGTCGAACAACACGACGAGAATCACGCGCTTGGCGACGTCGGCCAGATACATCGACTCCTTCTCGCCCTGGTGCACCAGCGAGGCGAAGTCGGGCTCGCCGATCATCTTGGCGAGCTGGTCGTTGGCCGAGAAGTCGGCGGCGGTGAGCGACGCGAAGGCGGTGGGGTCGAACTGCGGCGGCTCGCCCACGGTGGCGACGAGCTGACCGGTGCGGTCGACCAGCAGGGCGCACCGCGCGTTGGAATCGCGCAGGAAGCCCTGCAAGTGCTGCTGGATCAGCCGATAGTCGCTCTCGTTGAACGACCAGCTGGCGGCACCCGTCATCCCGGAACCTCGCTCAGTCGGTCTCCGACATCTCGCGGCGCGCCTGGAGGGCCTGGGCGATCGTCACGCCGTCGGCATACTCGAGGTCGCCGCCCACCGGCAGGCCGCGCGCGATACGCGTCACTTTGACGCCCGACGCGCGCAGCACCTGCTGCAAGTAGGTGGCGGTGACTTCCCCTTCCATCGAGGGGTTGGTCGCCACGATCACTTCCCGCACGCCGGCCCCGTTGGACACGCGGGCCAGCAGCCGGTCGATCTGCAGCGCCTCCGGCCCGATCCCGTCCAGGGGAGAGAGGCGGCCGCCCAGCACATGATAGCGCCCGCGGAACTGCCCGGCACGCTCGATCGCCGTCAGGTCCCCGGGCTCCTCCACCACGCAGAGCTGCGTCGCATCGCGGCGCGGATCGGCGCAGATGCCGCACGGATCGGTGTCCGACAAGTTGCCGCACGTGCCGCACGCCTGCACCTGCTCGCGCACGCGCCGAATGGCGTCTGCCAGACGGCCCGCGACTTCCGGGGGCTCTTTCAGCAGGTGAAACGTGAGCCGCTGCGCGGTCTTGCGTCCGATCCCGGGGAGCTTGGCCAGCTCAGCCACGAGATCCTCGATCGCGGACACGTGCGACGCGTCAGATCGGCAGCTGGAACGGGAGCGGCAGCCCGGCGGTGAGCTTCTTCACTTCCGCCTGGTACAGCTCGGCGGCGCGCTGCTGCGCCTGGGACACCGCCGCGAGAATCAGGTCCTCGAGCAGCTCGATGTCCTGGCCCTTGAGCGCCTCGGGGTCGATCTTGATCGACCGGATCTGGCCCCGCCCGTCCGCGGTGGCCTGTACCATGCCGCCGCCGGCCTGCGCCGTGATCGTCTCTTGAGCGAGTCTGGTCTGGATCTCCGACAGCCGCCCCTGGGCCTGTTGGGCCAGCTGGAAAAGACTGGATAAGTCAGCCATGCGCCAAAAGTTACCCTAGGGGGATAGTGCGTGCAAGTTCGTGCTGGGCTGGTACTTAAAACTGCGTGAGAGGTGAGAGGTGAGAGGCAACCACTGTTCACTTCCTCCTGCTCACTACCTCCTAATCCCTGCTCACCGAACAAAAGGAGCGTTGTCATCCCGAGCGTCCCCGACCCCGAGCGAAGCGAGGGGGAGGGGCGCGAGGGACCTCGGAATGCATGCTTGCCACGGAAGCTTGCCTGAAATCACCAATCTGCTCGCCGGAGGCCGCCAGTCTCGAAATCACCAATCTGCTCGCCAGAGGCCGCCAGTCTCAATGAAAGATTCCGAGGTCCCTCGCCTCGCCCTCGCTTGCGCGAGGGCGTCGGCTCGGGATGACAACGCTTTTTTAATCACTGAGCAGTGAACAGGAAACAGGGAGTAGGAGACAGTAAACAGTAGTTTGCCTCTCACCCTCCCACCTCTTACGCCTTTAGGAAGCGCTCCGCCAACTGCGCAGTCCTCTCATCGCCCTCTTTCTTCGCCAGCGCGAGGATCTGCTTCACATGCGGCCGCAGCTTCTTCTCTCCCCACTGGTAGCCCGTCGCCAACTCGGCGGAGTAGGAGTCGCCCACGTTGGCGCCGTCGATCAGTGCCTGCGCCGCCGCGGCGTCGTAGCCGGGGTCGCTCCTGTCGGGGAGGTTGTAGCGCGGCTCGGGGCCGGAAGCGTCTTCGTTGATGAATGCTCGGGACAAATCCTCACCCCCTGACCAGCTCGGCGCTTTGTTCTTACCCGCCGACCAGCTCGTCGCTTTGTCCTCACCCCCTGACCCCCTCTCCGCCATGCGGAGAGGGGGAACGATCTTTGAGTTTAGTTCCCCCTCTCCCGAAGGGAGAGGGGGCCAGGGGGTGAGGACAAACGAGCGAAGAGAGGGGGAGAGGGGGTGAGGACAAACGCGCGGGACATCGACGAAATGTCGAATGTCCAATATCCAATGTCGAAATGAACTGCTGGGAAATGTCGAATGAGGAACGATCGTCGGTGGTGCTTTTACCGATGACCGATGACCGAGAACGCCCTTATGCAACCGCCGGCCGCAGAGCCAGATGCTCGATCATCCCGTGCCGAGCGTCCAAGCCGAGCTCAACCCGCTGTTGGGCAACGATCGCGTCCAGCATCTGCGGCAGGTCGAGCGTGGGACGGTAGCCGATCAGGTCGCGCAGCTTCGTGATATCGGGCAGGCGGCGCGCCATGTCCTCGAACCCCGCCGACTCGTACGCCTCGTCGAACGGCACGTGGACGATGTCGGAGCGGCTGTGGGTGAGCTTCTTCACGAGCTGCGCCAGCTCGCCGATCGAGATGTCCTTGGTGTGGCCGACGTTGAACACCTGGCCCGCCGAGGACGGGTGCTGGATCAGCGCGATCATCGCGTGCGTCGCGTCGCCGACCCAGGTGAAGGAGCGGCGCTGCGAGCCGTCGCCGTAGACGGTGATCGGCTCGCCCGCGAGCGCCTGGCGTACGAAGCGCGGCACCACCATGCCGTACTGCCCCGTCTGGCGCGGCCCGATGGTATTGAAAAACCGCAGCACGGTGACGGGCAGCCCCGTCTGGCGTGCGTAGGCCAGCGCCAGGTGCTCGTCGATGATCTTCGAGGCGGCGTAGCACCAACGTGACTTGTCGGTGGGCCCGAGGACCAGGTCGCTCGATTCGGAGAATTTCTCGACGTCGAGCTTGCCGTACACCTCGGACGTCGACGCGACGAGCACCTTGGCGCCGCTCCGGGCCGCCAGCTCGAGCACCAGCTCCGTCGCCTTGATGTTGGTGGAGATCGTCTGCACCGGCTGATCGACGATGAGCTTCACGCCCACCGCCGCGGCCAGATGGAAGACGACGTCCGCCTGCGGAATCAGCCGCGCGAGCGTGGCCTCGTCGGTCGCCGAGCCCTCGATGAACGTGAGCCCGGGATGCCCGCCCAGGGACGCGAGATTGCGCTTGCGTCCGGTCGAGAGGTTGTCGAGCACGTCGACCCACCACCCTGTGGCCAGCAGCTCCTCGGCCAGGTGCGAGCCGATGAAGCCCGCTCCGCCGGTGACCAAAGCGCGGGGGCTCATGCGATGACCACCCCGGCCTCACCCCCTGTCCCCCTCTCCGCCATTCTGTCCTCACCCCCTGACCCCCTCGCCGCCGTTTTGTCCTCACCCCCTGGCCCCCTCGCCGCCGTTTTGTCCTCACCCCCTGTCCCCCTCTCCGCCATTCTGTCCTCACCCCCTGGCCCCCTCTCCGCCATGCGGAGAGGGGGAACGAAATTCGAAATTGGCTTCCCCTCTCCCGAAGGGAGAGGGGATAAGAGGGGTGAGGACAAACGCGAGAAGGGGTCAGGGGGCGAGGACTCATTCCACTGCACCGCGAACGTCACGACGCGCACGCCGCCCTTCCCGCACACCCGCGTGATCTCTGCGCGCCGCAGCGGTGAAAGCGACGGCGATGCCATCACGAGGTCACTGACCTCGAGGCGCGTCAGGATCTCTTCCAGCTCGCCGTTGCCGCCGTGCACCGGGTAGCCGTTGACCTCGGCGCCGGCCAGGCCCTTCTCGTCGTCCACGAAGCCGAGCGGGAGGAAGCCGAGCGCGGGGTTGCCGAGCATGTGTCCCAGCGCGCGTCTCCCGGCGCGGCCCGCGCCGTAGATCAGCACGCGCCGCGTCCCCGCGGTGGCGCGCTCGTGCGAGAAGAGCAACAGGCGCGACAGCAAGCGAGCGCCCACTACAAAGGTGAGCAGCACGTAGGTGTACATCAGCCACTCGGGCAGCGGCCACAGCGCGCCGAAGGCGACGAGCCAGCCGATCCAAGCGAGCACGGAGCCGAGCAGCACGGCACGCGATGCCCTGATCGCTTCGGCGAGGCCGGCGTGCAGGTACGAAGCGCGGTAGATCCCGCCGAGCTGGAGGCCAATGAGCGTGGCCGCGATGACGACGCCGGCCCTGAGCCACGCCGCGGCGGTCCCCTCCGGGATGCCGTCGAGCAGCGCCGTGGTGGCGAGAAAGGCGAGCGCGGCGGCCGCGGCGTCGAACGCGGCGTGCGTGACGCGGCGGTGCACGAAGGGATTGTCGAACAGCGGCAGCAGCGCGCCGCGGTCCAAGAGACGCAGCTCTTCGTAGAACCAGCGCGTGGCGACGTAGGTGAACGCCAGTGCCGCGAGCACGCCGCCCCACAGTCCCATCCAGGGCTGGCTCACCGACAGGTACGCGAGTCCGCCGAGCATTGCGGCGCCGGCGTAGAGCGTGGCGATCGCAGCGGGCTTCGAGAGTCCCAGTCCCAGCAGGCGGTGCGGGATGTGGCGCGCGTCGGGGGTGAAGAGCTTGGGGTGGCCGCCCTTCATGACGAAGCGCTCGGGGTCTTTGAGGGCGCGCTCGATCGTGACGGCCCGCGCGGTGCGGCGCAGTACCGTGATGCAGCACTCGGCGAGCGGCAGGCCCAGGGCCAATACGGCTGGGAGCACGAGCCAGACGCCCTTCTGGGTGAGGCCGACGAGGCTCGCGGCGCCGAGCAGGAAGCCGATGACGAGCGAACCCGAGTCGCCGAGGAACATGCGCTGCTTGCGGAAGTTGTGCGGCAGGAAGCCGACGAGGCTGCCGGCCAGGCTCAAGAGAACTATGGCGGCGACTACGCGTCCCAGGGCGATGGCGACGATGCCGAGTGCCAGGGCGGCGATGGCGCCGAGTCCCCCGGCCACGCCGTCGACGACGTCGGTCATGTTGACGGCGTTGGTCAGCGTGACGATCCAGAGCACGGCGAAGATCGCTCCCAGCGGACCGACGGTGTGCGGCGACGTGGCCGGTCCGAAGGCGATGGCGTGCGGGTACGGAGCGGCGAACACCACCAGTGACGCGGCAGCGATCTCGAGCAACAGCTTGAGCGTCGCCGGCAGTCCGCGCGCGTCGTCGACCATGCCGGTGACGAGAATCACGAGCGTCCCGGCAGCGAGGGCGCCCCAGCGTGTCAGGCTCGAGCCGTTGAACAGCGCGGTGCGCAGCCCGGGGCTTGCGACGAGCACCGTGGCAATCGCAAAGGCGACAGCGATGCCGACAGCGGCGCCACCCCAGCGCGGCACGGCGCCTACGTGAATTTTTCGGGGGTCGGGCGTGTCGAGGACGCCCAAAGCAGCGGCGACTCGTCGCACGAGCGGCGTCAG
>DATLVL010000211.1:0-5379 GCA_035577525.1 Gemmatimonadales bacterium
TACTACGCCCGTATCCCGGGACTGAACCTCGCCAGCGCCCGCAGCACCAACGGGTCGGTGGGGCAGACGCTGTTCCGCAACAGCTCCCTGATTCCGATCCTGGGGCGGCCGCCCGCCTACGACAGCCTGTTGGCGTCGCCGGCGACGGGGCCGTTCGATCCCGACGTCTATGTGTTCGACAAGAACTTCGAGAACCCGCGCACGCTGGCCGCATCGATCGCGTACGAGCGCAAACTGGGCAACGAGATGGCGGTGTCGCTGAGCTACACGCACGCCAGCACCGATCACCTCACGCGCTTCATCAACAGCAACGATGCGATCTTTGGGAGCCCGTGGAGCACCGGTCTTGCCCCGGGCGGCGCCAACGGCATTGGAACGCTGTGGACGATTCAAAGCACCGCCAAGTCCCGCTACAACGCGTTCACGGTGGGGCTGAAGCGCTACCTCGATCCCCACGTGCAGTTCGAGGTGAACTACACGCTGTCGTTCGACAAGTCGGACGACGACAACGAGCGCGACCCCTTCACGCTCCGCTACGCCCGGGTCGATTCATTGGGGAAGGAATACAACTGGAGCGACCGCGATCAGCGCCATCGCTTCAACGGCTGGCTGCTGACCGAAGTGCGCGGCTTCCAGATCAACAACCGCGTCAGCTATTACTCCGCGCAGCCGACGTCGGCGAGCTGCGGGCCGCGTCCCGGCAATCCGTTTGCTCCGCCGGCGGGAAGCCGGGCCACCGGGCCGGCGGACCGCATCTGCGCTGACGGTTCTATCGTGCAACGCAACACGCTGCGCAAGGACAACGCGTTCTTCTCCTGGGACCTGCGCGTGTCGAAGTCCTTGCCGATTGGACGGCCAGGACAGCAGCTCGAGATCATCGCCGAAGTGTTCAACCTGACGGGCGCCGACAACTTCCGTGACCCGTCGTTCGCCACCTACCTCAACTTCGACGGCACGCTGCGCTCGGGGTTGGGCGACCCGCGGCAGTTCCAGGTCGGGGCGCGGTGGCAATTCTAAGAGGGCGGTAGAGGTCGCAGAAGACGGTAGAGGGCGGACGAGGTTGGTTCCGTCCTCTACCGCCCTCGTCCGCCTTCTACCGCCTTCTTTCCATCAGCACAATCCCCGAAAACCGCTTGAACTCCTCCCGCTTGCGGGGATTGAAGACGGTCGTGATCCGTCCCACGACACTCCAGAAGCGGGCGAACCGCATCGTCCGCTTCAGCCGCAGCGACTCGTGGAACATCGAGCGGTACTCGACTTCCTTCCAGCCCGCCGGCTCGAAGAACGCCGTGTCTTCCTCGGGGGCGAACTTGAACGGCGCCGACTGGCTCACGCCCTTGCCCCACGTCCGCCCCATCATCTTCAGCAAACCGGGGGAGGCGATGTCGATGAGCCACCAGCGCAGGTTCGGCGTCGCCGCGAGGTCGGTGGCGAGTGCCATCACCTGCTCGCGCTCGAGGTAGATCAACAGCCCCTCCGTGACGACAAGCGCCGGCCCAGGGCTGCTGGCGAGCTTCGCGAGCACCGCACGACGCGCGTCGGCATCGGCGAGATCGGCCGGGACCCACTCGAGCTGGCACTGCGGCTTCTCGCCCTGCAGCGCGTCGCGCTTGTACTGCTGGATGTCGGGAAGATCGACGTCCAGCCAGGTGAGCTTCATCGGCAGGTCGAGCCGCCAGGGGCGCGCGTCGAGACCCGCCGCCAGGTTCGCCACCGTGCGCACGCCGTCGCGATTCACAGCGCGCAGGATGATCTCGTCCATGACGGCGGTGCGCACGATCATCGCCCACGCCATCGCGCGTCCCCGCGGCATCGTCTGGACGATCGCCTCGCCGCGCGGTCCGGCGAGGCGCCGCGCGTACGGATCCCGGAACAGCGCATCGCGGCGATCCGTCTCCATCGCGCGGTACATGGCGACCCAGTGCGCCGTGTCCGACACGTTGCGGATATGGGACTGCACGGGTTTGGAGGGCGCGCTCATGGGAAGTGCAGCTTGTAGGGCGCCAGGGGATGCGCGATGCCGATCAGGAGCTCGGTGCGGTTCCCCGACACCAGCGCTCGACCGACCTGGACGAACGGTGTGAGCTCATGGATCGGCGTGCGCACGGCCACCGTGCCCTGCGCCCACCCCACGAGCTTGTCGAGTCCAAAGTCATGTGCCGTGATGAGCCCGATCCCGCCGGCGACGTAGAGCGGTGACTCCTGATGGATCGGCGCCAGCTCGAGCGTCCCCGACCACACTGGCGTCGCGCCGAACGACGGAATCCACTGCAGGTCGCTCGACACCTGTACGAGGTGGATGCCGAGTGCCGTCTGGAGGTGCAGCCGGAAGAACGCCTTCGACGTGCCACCGGAGCTGATGCGGTAGAGCCCGCCGTTGATGTCGAGGTGCGGTGTCGAGAAGGTCCAGCCCTCGCGTGTGCCGGTCGAAAAGGTGCGGCCGTGAATCACGGGGCCGGTGTCGCTGTCGCCGGGCGCCGCCGCATGCTGGCCGGCGACGCGTGTGACCGGCAGCAGCGCGAGTGTCAAGGTCAGGGTGAGACAGCGCACGGTTCTCCTCACGGGGTCGAGTGGATCAGATTATAGTCTGTCTGACCTTATACGCACGGGAGCTGTCACAGGATGACGACCGGGACCCCCACCATGCCGCTCGTACGGCGGCGGTTTGGCGAGACGTCGCGGCGGGACCGCTGGTGGCTGCGACCCGCCCTCGTGTTCACTATCCTCGCGGCCTTCATCGTGTACGCGACCTGGGCCGCATTGCAGGGTGATCACTACCGGTTCGGACCCTACCTCTCCCCGCTCTATTCCCCCGAGCTGTTCGGCTCCGCGCAGGCGTGGTTCGGTGCCCTGCCGGCGTGGTGGCCGTCCTGGCTCCCCTGGTCACCGGCGATTCTCATTCTCTGGGCCCCCGGCGGGTTCCGCCTCACCTGTTACTACTATCGCGGTGCGTACTACAAGGCGTTTTGGGCCGATCCCCCGGCCTGTACCGTCGGTGAGCCGCGCCAGACGTACCTCGGCGAGCGGTCGTTCCCGTTGATCCTCCAGAATGTGCACCGCTACTTCCTGTACCTCGCCCTCGGCTTTCTCGTCATCCTCGGCCACGACGTGTGGGACGCGCTCTGGTTCACCGACCCGGCGACGGGCGCGCAGCACTTCGGGCTGGGCTTCGGCACGCTGGTGCTCGCCCTGAACGTCGTGCTGCTCGGCGGCTATACGCTGAGCTGCCACAGTCTGCGCCATCTGGTAGGCGGCGGCCTCGACCGGCTGGCGGGCCGGCCGGTGCGGCGGGTGGCCTACGCCTGCGTCACGTGCCTCAACAGCCGGCACATGATCTGGGCCTGGATGAGCCTCGTGTGGGTGGCGTTCTCGGACATCTACGTGCGGCTCTGCTCGATGGGGATCTGGCACGACGTGAGGCTCCTGTGACCGCAGCCGGTGGCGGGGCGCCCGAAACCATCGAGCACGACGTGCTCGTGATCGGCGCCGGCGGAGCAGGGCTGCGCGCGGCGATCGCGGCGTCGGCCGCCGGCGTTTCCGTCGGCGTCGTCTGCAAGTCGCTGCTCGGCAAGGCGCACACGGTGATGGCGGAAGGCGGTGTGGCGGCGGCACTGGGCAACGTCGACGACCGCGACAACTGGAGAGTGCACTTCGCCGACACGATGCGTGGCGGCCAGTACCTGAACGACCCGCGCATGGCCGAGCTGCATGCGCGCGAGGCCCCCGACCGGGTGCGCGAGCTCGAGGCATGGGGCGCGCTGTTCGACCGCACCAAGGACGGCCGCATCCTGCAGCGCAATTTCGGCGGCCATGCGTATCCGCGGCTGGCGCACGTGGGAGACCGCACCGGCCTCGAGATGATCCGCACGCTGCAGGATCACGGCATCCATCAGGGCATCACGTTCCACATGGAGTGCACCGTCACCCGGCTGCTCACCGACGGGGGACGGGTCGTCGGAGCGTTCGGCTACGAGCGGGAGCGCGGCCGGTTCCGCGTCTACCGGGCCGGCGCCGTGGTGCTCGCCACCGGCGGCATCGGGCGCGCCTATCGCATCACGAGCAACAGCTGGGAGTACACGGGCGACGGCCAGGCCCTCGCCTATGACGCGGGCGCCGAGCTCGTCGATATGGAGTTCGTGCAGTTCCATCCCACCGGGATGGTGTGGCCGCCGTCGGTGCGGGGGATCCTCGTCACCGAAGGGGTGCGCGGCGAAGGCGGCATCCTGCTGAACAAGGACGGGCGCCGTTTCATGTTCGACGACATCCCGCCCGCCTATCAGAACCAGACCGCCGACAACGAGGACGAGGGGTGGCGCTACACGCAGGGGGACAAGAGCGCCCGCCGTCCTCCCGAGCTGCTCACGCGCGACCACGTCGCGCGCTGCATCAACCGCGAGACCAAGGCGGGACGCGGCAGCCCGCATGGCGGCGTGTTCCTCGACATCGCCTGGATCAAGCAGCGCATCAAGAACGCCCCCGAGCACATCAAGAAGAAGCTCCCCGGCATGTACCACCAGTTCATGGAGCTCGCCGGGGTGGACATCACCAAGGAGCCGATGGAAGTGGGGCCGACGACGCACTACATGATGGGCGGTGTGCGCGTCGACGCCGAGTCGCAGATGTCGACGGTTCCCGGACTGTACGCGGCGGGCGAGTGCGCCGCCGGGCTGCACGGCGCCAACCGGCTGGGCGGCAACTCGCTCTCCGATCTGCTCGTCTTCGGGAAGCGCGCCGGCGACGCCGCCGCCCGCTTCGCGCGCGAGCAGGGCAGGGTGCGCACCATCGCACCGGCCCAAGTGGAGGCGGCGTCGCGCGCGGCGCTCGCGCCGTTCGAGCGCACCGCCTCGGGTGACGGCAATAATCCCTACCAGGTGCAGCACACGCTGCAGGAGATGATGCAGGATCTGGTCGGGATCGTGCGCACGCAACAGGAGATGGAGCGCGCGCTCGAGGGGCTCGCGGCGCTGCGCGCGCGTGAAGCGCGGGTGGCCGCGACGGGGAATCGCGAGTACAACCCCGGGTGGCATACGGCGCTCGACCTCGCAAGCCTTCTCGTCGTGAGCGAGGCTGTGACGCGCTCGGCGCTGGCCCGGACCGAGAGCCGCGGCGCCCATTTCCGCGACGACCATCCCGAGAAAGACGCCGCGCAGGGCAAGGTGCGGCACGTGGTGAAGCGCGGCGCGGACGGCGCGATGCAACTCGAGCGCATCGCGGTGACGCCGCCGCCCCCCGAGCTGCAGCGCATCATCGAGGAGCAACGCTAAATGGCGACCGCGACGTTTCGCATCTGGCGGGGCGACCGCGTGAGCGGCGCCCTGCGGGACTATTCGACCGACGTCACCGACGGCATGGTGGTGCTCGACGCGGTGCACCAGATCC
>DATLVL010000212.1:0-8436 GCA_035577525.1 Gemmatimonadales bacterium
GTTCCAGGGCAGCACGAACATCACGCGGCCGTCGATCGGCGACGCGATCGTGACGGCGTCGTGCAGCCCCAGGCGATCGCGCCGCACGATGGCGTGGGCGCCCTTCGACGCCCGGATCAGCGGCTCTACGTTGGGCGCGTCGAGGTGCCGGATGCGGTCCACCCAGGGGCCGGTCGCGTTGACGATGGTGAGCGCACGGACCAGACGCTCCTCGCCGGAGAGCACGTCCTTGATGACCGCGCCGACGATCTTTCCCTCGGCCCGCACGAAGCTCGTCACCGCGGCGTAGTTCGCGACCAGCGCGCCGGCCATTCCGGCGCCGCGCAGCGTGGCGAGGACGAGACGGACGTCGTCGGTCTGCGCATCCCAATACAGGGCCGCGCCACGGAGGTCGCGGTCCCGCAGGCCGGGTTCGGCGTCGAGCGCGCGCTTGGGGGAGAGCCAGCGATGCAGGTGCGTGTTGCGGAAACCGGCGAGCAGGTCGTACAGCCACATACCGGCGCGCAGCTTCATGGGCGACACGCGGCCGCCGCGGTAGATCGGGAAGAGGAACCGGGTGGGTCGAACGAGATGGGGAGCCGTCTGCAGCAGGACGCGCCGCTCGCGGCTGGCTTCGAGCACCAGTCCCAGCTCGAGGTGCTCGAGATAGCGCAGGCCGCCGTGGATCAGGCGCGAGCTGCGCGAGCTCGTGCCGGAGCCGAAATCGTGCGCGTCCACCACCGCAGTGCGCAATCCGCGGACCGCGGCGTCCCGCGCGATGCCCGCGCCCGTGATCCCCCCACCGATAACCAGGAGGTCCACGGGCTGCGCCTGCATCGATTCCAGCGCAGCGATGCGCGAACGGTTTGAGAACGGGGCTTCGCCCGCCAACTCCCCTCCGAGCCTCGACGGACGACCCGTCGGTGCGTGTTCCGGGTCACGGTCTCGCGGCCGCCACCCTCGGGGGTGGGCCGAAAATGTAATCGGAACGCGCAGGCCGCGCGCCGATTCCCCACCCACGCCGGGAGGTTGTAGGTTTCCCGCGCGGGAATCCGGAGGACAGGGAGCGCATGACGAATTCCACGGGCCGGCGCGTCGCCATCGTGGCAGGGTGCCGGACGCCGTTCTGCAAAGCAGGGACGGACCTGAAGTACGTCCGCGCCGTCGATCTCGCGCGCCACGCCGCGCGCGAGCTGCTCGAACGCACCAACCTCAATCCCCACGCCGTCAACGAGGTCATCTTCGGCCAGGTCGTCGCCTCGCCCCTCGTCCCCAACGTGGCGCGCGAAGTCAGCCTGCTGCCGCAGTTCCCCAAAGAGATTCCGGCCTACACGGTGAACCGGGCGTGCGCGTCGTCCAACCAGGCCGTCACCGCGGCGCACGACCAGATCGCGTTCGGACACGCCGACATCATCCTGGCGGGCGGTGTGGAATCGCTCTCCGACGTCCCGATCCTCGCGACACGCCGTCTCTCCGACATTCTCGTCACCGCCAGCAAAGCCAAGACGCTGGGGAGCCGGATCGCCACCTTCGCCCGCATCCGGCCACGTGACCTGATCCCCGTTTCTCCCGCCATCGCCGAGCCGTCGACCGGCGAGTCGATGGGCCAGTCCGCGGAGAAGATGGCGAAGGAGAATCACATCTCGCGTGAGGAGCAGGACCGCTGGGCGTTGCGCAGCCATCAGCTCGCCGCCCAGGGTACGGCCGACGGCCGATTGACGGCCGAGATCGCTCCCTGGCTTCCGGAGCGCGCCGGCGCGACGGTCGTCTCGGCCGACAACGGCATCCGCACCGATACGTCGCTCGAGCAGATGGCGAAACTGCGGCCGGTGTTCGACCGGCGCTACGGCACGGTCACTGCCGGCAACTCGTCGCCGCTCACCGATGGCGCGTCCGCCGTCCTGCTCATGGCGGAAGAGGTCGCCCGCGCCCTCGGCTACGAGCCGCTCGCGTTCGTGCGATCCTACGCCGTGGCGGCGGTGGATCCCGGGTGGCAGCTGTTGCAGGGGCCAATCTGGGCAGTCCCCATCGCGCTCGAGCGGGCCGGCATCCAGTGGAAGGACCTCGGGTTGATCGAAATGCACGAGGCTTTCGCGTCGCAGGTCCTGTCGAATCTGCAGGGCTTCGCCACGAAGGGGTGGGAGATCAACGAAGACATCATCAACGTCATGGGGAGCTCGATCGCGATCGGCCACCCCTTCGGCGCCACCGGCGGCCGGCTCGTCACGACACTCGCGAACGAAATGAAACGGCGCGACGTGCAGTTTGGACTCATCTCCGTGTGTGCGCAGGGCGGCATGGCCTCGGCCGTCGTGCTGGAGCGGCGCTGATGCCCTACTTTCGGTGGGAAGCGAAGGACGGCGTCGCCGTAGTCACCCTCGACACACCGGGCGCCCCGGTCAACGTCATCTCGCGCGGGGTGAAGGAGGAGTTGTACGAGCTGCTGGCGGAGCTCGAGCGCGACGCCACGGTGAAAGCGGTCGCCTTCTTCTCCGGAAAGCCCGACAATTTCATTGCCGGCGCCGACATCGAAGAGTTCGTGCAGCTGAAGAGCAGCGCCGACGCCGAGCAGCTGTCGCGCGACGGGCAGGCACTGCTGGACCGCGTTGCGGCATTTACGAAGCCGACTGTCGCCGCGATTCACGGCGCCTGCCTGGGCGGCGGGCTCGAGTTCGCCCTCGCCTGCCGCTATCGCGTCGCCACCGATCACCCCAAGACGCAGATCGGTCTTCCCGAAATCCAGCTTGGCATCCTGCCGGGCGCCGGCGGGTGTCAACGCCTGCCGCGGCTCATCGGCGCGCGCGCCGCGCTCGACATGATCCTCGCGGGCAAGAGCGAGCGGGCGGCGAAAGCGTTCCGTCTGGGGATCGTCGACGAGCTGGTGCCGCCGGCGATCCTCAAGGACATCGCGCTGGCCGCCGCCCTGCGGCTCGCCCAGGCGCCGTTCCGCAGGCGTTCGGGCGGCGGGTTCCTGGGGGCTGTGCTCGATGGCAATCCGCTGGGGCGGCTTCTCGTGTTCTACCTCGCGCGGAGGCAGGTGTTGGCGCAGACCAGGGGCAACTATCCCGCGCCGCTGGCCGCGCTCGAAGCGGTGCGCCACGGGCTGAGCCATGGCGTGAAGGAAGGGCTGAAGCGCGAGGCGCAGCTGTTCGGGCAGCTCGCGCTGAGCGACGTGTCGCGCAAGCTGGTGCAGATCTTCTTCGCGACCCGCGAGTTGAAGAAGGACTTGGGCGTCCCCGGGGCTCCGCCGCCCGCCGAGGTCAGCCGCCTGGCGGTCGTCGGGTCGGGGTTCATGGGCGCCGGCATCGCCGGGACGACCGTCGTGCAGGTGGGGATCGACGTGCGGCTCAAGGACGCCGACCTGGTGCGCGTGGCCAAAGGCCTGGTCGCCGCGCGCGACATCATCAACGACCGGCTCACTCGGCGGCGCATCACCAAGTTCGAGCACGCGCGGCTCATTGCCTTCCTTTCCGGCAGCGACCACTACACCGGTTTCGGCCGTGCCGAGCTGGTGATCGAAGCCGTGTTCGAAGAGCTCGCGGTCAAGCAGCAGGTGCTGCGCGAGTGCGAGGAGGTGCTCCCCCCCAGCTCGGTATTCGCCTCCAACACGTCGACGATTCCGATCGCCCGGATCGCCGAGACGTCGCGGCGGCCCCAGCAGGTGATCGGGATGCACTTCTTTTCGCCGGTGGCCCGCATGCCGCTGCTCGAAGTGATCGCGACGGCGGCCACCGCGCCGCAGACCGTCAGCACCGCCGTCGGCTTCGGCCGCCGGCTTGGTAAGACGGTGATCGTGGTGAAGGATGCGCCAGGGTTCTGGGTGAACCGCATCCTGGGGCCGTACATGAACGAGGCGGCGTACCTGCTTTTGTCCGGTGTCCGCCCCGACGACATCGACGCCGCGATGGTGCAGTTCGGGTTCCCGGTCGGGCCGATCACCTTGCTGGACGAGGTGGGCATCGACGTCGCACAGCACGCAGGAGAAGTGTTGCAGGCGGCGTTCGGTGAACGGATGACTCCCCCTCCTGCCCTCGGTGCGCTGGTCAAGGACGGCCGCCTCGGCCGCAAGGCGGGGAAGGGCTTTTACACCTACCACAACGGGAAGAAGGGTGATGTCGATGCGGCGATTTATCCGTTGCTCGGTGTGCAGCCCAATGGCGGAATTCCCAGCGCGGAAATCGTGCAGCGTCTCACCTACGCGATGCTGAACGAAGCGGCGAGCGCCGTGGCCGATGGCGTCGTACGCACCGCCCGCGACGGCGACATCGGCGCCATTTACGGCTTCGGCTTCCCGCCCTTCCGCGGCGGGCCGCTGCGCTACCTCGACGACCTCGGGGCTGATCGCCTCTTTGCCGAGCTGCAGCGGCTCAGTGAGCGACTGGGCCCACGCTTCGCCCCCAGTGAGGCGATCGTGGAGCACGCACGGTCCCGCGCCCGGTTCTATACCTGATGCTGCGTGCCAGCCTGCTCTGGCTCAGCGAGCAGCCCCGCATTTTCCGTTTTGTCCGCAAGAGCCGCCTCGCCGGGCGGCTGGCCTCTCGCTTCGTCGCCGGGGAGACGATCGACACCGCGATGGCGGCGCTGCAGGACCTCAACGCCGCGCGCATCTCCGCGAGCCTCGATCTCCTGGGCGAGTCGGTCACGAAGCCTGAGGAGGCGCGCGCTGCTCGCGACGTGTATCTGCAGCTGCTCGACCGCATCCATGCGGCGGGGGCGGAAGCGAACGTCTCCGTCAAGCTGACGCAGATGGGTCTCGACATCGACGAGGCGCTGTGTCGCGACAACCTGCGCGCCATCCTCACGCGCGCCCGCGAATACGCTTCGTTCGTCCGCATCGACATGGAAGGCTCGGCCTACACGCAACGCACCCTCGACTTCTTCACGCGCACGGCGTATCCGGAGTTCGGGAATACGGTGGGCGTCGTGCTGCAGTCCTATCTGCGACGCACCGCCACCGATGTCGACGCCATGATCGCGCTCGGCGCGCGCGTGCGGCTCTGCAAAGGGGCGTACAAGGAGCCCGCGGAGATCGCGTTTCCCGACAAGGGCGAGGTCGACGCGAATTACGTGTCGTGTATGGAGCGCCTGCTCGAGCACGGCAACTACCCGGGAGTCGCCACGCACGACGAGAAGATCATCACTCACGCCCGCGCATTCGCGAAGGGGCGGCGCATCGAGCAGTCGCGCTACGAGTTTCAGATGCTGTACGGCGTGCGCCGCGACCTGCAGCAGGAGCTGCGCGCGGCGGGGTACGGGATGCGCGTCTACATCCCGTTCGGCACGCATTGGTATCCCTACCTGATGCGGCGTCTCGCCGAGCGCCCCGCCAATATCGGATTCGTCCTCGGCAACATCGTGCGGGAGTCGCTGCACGGAGGCCGCCGGTGAGCGACGACGGGACGCTGGGCGGATACGTCCGCGTCCACCGGCGCCCTCCCGCATTCGGCGGCACCGACGGCGCCGCCTACACCGTGTCCACCCTCGTCGACGACGATCCCGATCCGTCCGGCCGCTATGGCGCCGCCCTGCTGTTCGTGCGCTGGTCCGACGCCGGCGAAAAGGCCGTAGGCCACCTCGAGACCGATTATCTCGCGTTCGGCCCAACCCCCGATGCAGCCCTGGCGCCGGTGCTGGCGCTCTCGCTTGCCGCAGTGAAGTCACACCTCGACGCCTGCGTGGCGGGACGCGGCGCATGACGACCGGCGTCGTGTTGACCCACAGCGGCGGCGGCAAGTACCGCGTGCATACGCCGGAGGGGGAAGTGACGGCGGTGCTGCGCGGCAAACTCAAGCAGGACGATGACGAACGGGTGGTTGCGGGAGACATCGTAGAGCTGGCGCTGCACCGCGACGGTCCGGCGACGATCGAGCGCGTTCACACCCGCCGCAGCGTCCTCGCCCGCCGCAAAGCGAGCGGCGGGCGCAGCGTGCGCCGTGCCCAGCCGATCGCGGCCAACGTCGACCAGGTCGTGGTCGTTGCGTCGGCCCGCGATCCGGAGCCGAACCCGCGGATGCTCGACCGCATGCTTGTGATCGCGGAAGCGAACGGCATTCCAGCGGCGATCGTCGTCAACAAAGTCGAGCTCGATCGCGCGGTGGTCGAGACGTTCAGCAGGCGCTTCGCTGCGGCCGGCTATCAGGTGCTCGCCACGTCGCTGAAGGTCCCGGAGGGACTCCCCGCGCTGCGCGATCTGTTGCGGGGACGCGAAACGGTCTTCACCGGGGCGTCTGGTGTCGGCAAATCGAGCCTCCTGAACGCGCTCGAGCCCGGGCTGAAGCTCCGCATCGGCGCGATCAGCGAGAAATGGCGGACCGGGACGCACACGACGCGCGCTGCCGAGCTCGTGCCGCTGGCGGTCGGCGGCTACGTGGTGGATACGCCGGGGATGCGCGAGGTGGGCGCGTGGGGTATCGCGCCCGATGAGCTGGCTGCCTGCTTTCCGGATTTCCGGCCGCTGCTCGATCAATGCCGCTTCGACAACTGCCGTCACAAGGTCGAGCCGGGCTGTGCCGTGCGCGCGGCGGCCGACGCGGGGCGCGTGGACCCCGACCGACTGCTCTCCTACGAGCGGATTCTCGAAGAGATCAGCGTTCCTTCCTGGTCCACCGATCCGCGTCGCGGGTCCTGATCTTCGTCATCACCGCCGCGAACGCCTGATCGAGATCGATCCCCTGGGCGTTCGCGAAGCAGATCACCACGAACAGGACGTCGCCCAGCTCGAGCGCAAGGTCCCCGTCAGCCTCGCCCGGCTTCTTCTGTTTCTCGCCGAAGCGATGATTCACTTCGCGCGCCAGCTCGCCCACCTCCTCGGTGAGCCGGGCGAGGATCGTGAGCGGAGGGAAGTAGCCTTCCTTATATTGTCGAATCCACTCGTCGACCGTCGCCTGAGCTTCGCGGAACGCCACAGGAGTCTCCGTCGCTAGGATGGGTGTCGATTCACTGCTGGTCTCGCCGTTCGCAGGGGAGCGCTACGCCGATCGAGCGGCGCTCTCGCGCCTCATCGCGCCCCCGTACGATGTGATTTCCAACGAACAGCGCCGCCGCTACGCCGCCGCCGACCCGCACAATATCGTCCACCTCATCCTGCCGGAAGCCGCGGGCGACGCGAACCGCTACCGCGCCGCCGCCGTCCAGCTCGCCGAATGGCGCGCTGCGGGCGTGTTCGTGCGCGACCCGGGACCCGCGGTGTACGTCGTGTCGCAGGAGTTTCAAACGCCCGCGGGCGAGCGCCACACGCGCGTCGGCATGTTCGCCGCGGCCGCCACCGAGCCGTACGAGACCCGCCGCATCCGGCCGCACGAGAAGACGCACCGCGGTCCCAAGGTCGACCGGCTGGAGCTGCTGCGCGCCACCCATACCAATCTCGAGTCGATCTTTCTCCTCGCCCCCGACGCCGACGGCACACTCGCGGCTGGCCTGCGCGCCGTCGTGCAGGGTCCGCGGGCGCCCGACGCCACCGCGGAGCTCGACAGCGTCACGATCCGCTTGTGGGTCGTGTCGGGACCGGACGCCGATCGTCTCGCCGGGGCAGCGGCCCCACCGCTCTACATCGCCGATGGCCACCACCGCTTCGAGACGGCGGTGGCCTACGCCGGCGAGAACCCCGCCGCCGGGCGGCTGCTTGCGTTCGTGGTATCGACCCGCGATCCAGGGCTCGTCGTGCTGCCGACGCACCGCGTCATCTACGCCAGCGACCGGGATGTCCCTGGTCTCGAGCCTGGGTGGCAGAAGTACTTCGACATTCAGCCGGTGGCGCCGGAGGGTGATCCGATGGCCCTGCTGGCGAGCGCGGGGCACGATCGCACCGCCTGCGTCGTCGCTAGCGAGGGGAAGAAGGACCTGCTGCTCGTCCTGCGCCACGACGCGCCGCTCAGCTCCATCGTCGAGCTGGGGCGCACGCCCGCTGTGCGCTCGCTCGACGTGGCGATCGTCGAGCGCCTGGTGGTGCAGGAGATCCTCGCTTCCGGCCGGTCGACCCCGACCCTGACCTACACCCCCAACGCCGCCGCCGCGCTCGAGCTGGCCCATCTCGGCAAGGCGCTCGCCGCGGTGCTGCTCAACCCTACGCGGGTCGACCAGGTGCTGGCCGTCGCCGACGCGGGCGACGTCATGCCCCCGAAATCGACCTACTTCATCCCCAAGGTCCCGAGCGGGCTCGTGTTGCGGCAGGTAGACGCGTAGCGCGCGCTATATTTTTGCGCCTATGCCGGGACGCCCGCGCGAGCGCATTCTCGCCAACCTCGAAACTGTCTACCGCGAAGCGTACGATCGCGCCAAGACGGCGGGCGACGAACGCCGCATGCTCGACCTCGACGCCGCCTTCCAGCGCGAGCAGCTGCTGCTCGAGGTGCTGCTCGACATCCGTGATGCCGTGAGCACGCCTCCCAAACCCGAGAGCCCGGGCGTCGATCCTATCGCCGCCCTCGACACGATTCGCCGCGTCGCCAAGCTGCGCTG
>DATLVL010000213.1:0-2729 GCA_035577525.1 Gemmatimonadales bacterium
CAGCACGGTGACTCCGGTCGCGACCATCGAGACCGGCGCGAAGTCCTTAAGCGGATCGTAGGGGAGGGTCTTGGCGTAGAGCGACACAGCGCTCACGAACGGGCCTGCATGGCCCATCACCAGGTTGTAGCCGTCGGGCGGCGACTTCGCCACCGCGTCCGCCGGAATCGTACCGCCCGCGCCGGAGCGGCTGTCGACGATCACCGGCTGGCCCCAGCGCTCCTGCAGGCGCTGCGCGAGGTAGCGCGATACGTAATCGGCCGTGCTTCCTATCCCCTGGCCGAAGATGCGGACCGGCTTGGAAGGAAAACTCGCAGCCGCGTCCTGCGCTCGGACGGGATTGAAGACACACAAGGCGACTGCAAGGGCGGCAATGGCTTTCATGCCGTCCATTATCCCGCAGCGAAGTGAAATCAGGTCTTCGCCGTCAGCGCCGCTTTCACCTTTTCCGGTGTGAACGGCACCGAGCGCAGCCGCACGCCTGTGGCGTCGAACACGGCGTTGCCGATCGCCGCGGGGATGGCGCACGCCATCGGCTCGCCGGCGCCCCACGCCGTCGTGCCCGGCCGGTCGATCAGCGCGACCTCCACCTTGGGCGCCTCGGTCATGGTCATGATGGGGTAGGTGGCCCAGTCGACGCTCGTCACCCGGTCGCCGGTCCATCGCACGCTCTCCTTGAGCGTGCGGCTCACCGTCTGCAGCACGCCGCCCTGGACCTGGTTCGCCACGCCGTCGGGATTCACCATCTCGCCGCAGTCGTGGCCTGCGCACACCCGCGTGACCCGGATCGCGCCCGAGCGCTTGTCGACCTCGACCTCGGCCACTGCCGCCACGTAGGTTATGGCGTTGTTGTAGCGCAGGTAAGAAATTCCGCGCCCGCTAACGACGTCGCCGCTCCCGGCGTTGGGATTCGGCCCGGGCCGCGCCTGCCAGCCCGCCAGCTTCATCGCCGCCTGGATCACGTCGATGGCGCGATCGTCCTTGAGGTAGCGCAGGCGGAACTCCGCCGGATCGGCCTTGGCGGCCGCGGCGAGCTCGTCCATGAAGGACTCGTTGGCGAAGCTGTTCTCGATCCTGCCGGGGCTGCGCAGGTGCGAGGAGCGGAAGAAGGTCTCGCTGATGTGCTTGGTGTTGACGCGGACGTTCGGGAACGGGTAGGGCTGGCCCGAATTCTGGAACAGGAAGCCCACCCAGTTGCCCGGCCTCGGCAGGCCCGACTCCATCGCCGCGAGCAGCGGAAAGTCGAGCGGCTTGAAGGCGACGATCTGGTTGAGCGCGATGTAGAAGTCGCCGTTCCAGGCGACGACGTTCCCCTGTGCGTCCAGGCCCGCCTCGAGGTCCATGCTGCGCGGCGGGCTCTTGGGCGAGCGCGCGGTCTCGTCGGCGCGCGACCATTGCACGCGCACCGGCTTGCCGATCGTCTGAGAGATGAGCGACGCATCGGCGGCGGCGTCCTCGGTGCCGTTGCGGCCGTAGCAGCCCGCACCCTCGACGAACACCAGGCGGATCGCGTCGCGCGGCAGGCCGGTGATCGCGGAGAGCTCGTGCTGCATCGAATGCGTCGCCTGCGACGAGGTCCACACCGTGAGCTTGCCGTCCTTGAAATCGGCCACCGCGCACGACGGGCCGATGGTGGCGTGCGTCTGCACCGCGAAGTCGTAGCGCGCCTTGACGCGCCGCGCGCTCGTTTCGAGCGCGGCCTTGGCGTCGCCCGCCGTCTGGGTGATCTCCTCCTTCGCCACCGGCAGCCTGCGCCAGTAGTCGAACATGCCCCCCTGGTCGGGAAGTGGGGTGCCCGGCCTCCAGTACACCTTCACGGCGCGCGCCGCCTTGATCGCGGCCCATTCGCTGCGCGCGACCACGGCGAGGAAGTTCTTCTTGCGCACGGTCTGGACGTAGCCGTGCACCTTGCGCGCCTCGGAGAGGTCGACCTCGTCGATGTGCGCTTCGTTCAGATCCGAGCGGATCACGCGGGCGTGCAGCATTCCCGGCACGCGCACGTCGTGGATGTAGGTGAACTCGCCGGTGACCTTGCCGGGAATGTCGACCCGCCGGATCGACTTCCCGATCAGACGGTATTCGGAGCTCTTCCTGAGGGCGACCTTCGGATCCACCTCGACCTTGAGGCCGTCTCCGATCAGCTCGCCGTAGCGCAGCGCCTGCGCGGGATTGGACTTCGTCCGCACCACGCCGTCGTCTACGATGAGCTCATCCACCGGGACGGACAGCCGCTGGGCCGCACGTTCCACGAGAGCGCGGCGCGCGCTCGCGGCGGCGCGCCGCAGCTCGGAGCCGCCCTGGAAAATCGTGAGGTTCGCCGCGGTCAGCCACTGGTCGGGCGTGGTGGCGGTGTCGCCCATCACCATCTCGATGCGCTCGAAGGCGACGTCGAGCTCCTCGGCCGCGAGCTGGGCCAGCGCGGTGCGGCTGCCGGTGCCGAGGTCGACCTTGCCGCAGTACACGGTGACTCGGTTGTCGGGGCTGATCGTCAGCCAGGAATCCACTGCCTCCTTGGCCACGGACTTGGGCGTGCGCAGAGCTTGGGCGTTTTGGGCGCTCGCTGCGCCGAACATGGAGAAGCCGACCACCAGTGCGCCGCTCGTTTTGAGGAATTCCCTGCGGTCCAAGGAAAGGTTCGTAGTCATAAGGAGACCTTCCTAGGCCACCGCCGCGCGCTTGATCGCGGCGATGATGCGCTGGTGGGTGCCGCAGCGGCACAGGTTGCCCGC
>DATLVL010000214.1:0-6553 GCA_035577525.1 Gemmatimonadales bacterium
GGTTGTTCTTTGGACCCACGGCCCGCACCTTCCCGCGAGGCGGTGCATCCCTGGCGGACCACGATGTCTTCATCGTGTCCGGTGGATATGGGATCAGCGACCGGGTGACGCTCTCGGCCGGCACCTCCCTGGGCGAGGGCATCGATAGCACCGGGCATAACACGGGACAGGGGCTCGTTTTTGCCGACGGCAGGGTGGCGCTCGCACGCGGCGGCCACATGGCGGTCGCCGTCGGCGCATTCTGGGGGTGGGCTGCACTCGACCGAGCCCATGGATCGGTCGGCGCGGGGTACGGCGTCGCCACGCTCGGCAGCAACGACCACGCCGTCACGGTCCTGGGAGGGTATCCGTTCGCGAGCCGGTCGTTCGAGAAGGAGCCGATCGTCATGCTGGGCGGCGAGACCCGTATCGGCCGGCGCCTCAAACTCATGACCGAGATGTGGAAGCTCCCTCAGATCAGTCGCATCGCGGGCATTTATGGTGTGCGGTATCTGGGCGACGAATTCAGCGTAGAAGTGGGGGGCGGCGCGGTCGTCGTCATGAGCGTCGCGGTGCATTGGAGAAGGGATTGACTACTCGGCGGGGTTGGAGAGCCGGGCCGTCGCAATTCCCCACGCCTTGAGGTCGAGACTCGCCGAGTGGTCGCCGCTCACCGTGAGCGCGTCGCCGTTCATCTCCACGAGATTGGTACGCCGCGCGAGCCGGAAACCATAGGCGGCGGGCCAAATCCCCACGCTCCGCGCCGCGCCGCGGATCTCCAGCAGCTTCATGATCGCGCCGTCGCCGTCATCGGCCGGCTTTGTCCCGACGACGAGCACGCCGCGATCGGGAATCGAGAGCGCGCTGTCCTTCGCGATGAGGGGACCAGCAGCGGTGTTCGTATACGGCGGGCTCACGTATAGCGGATCGCACGCGCCCCAGCCGCGTCGCACCGGCTCCGCTGGGTCTCCCGGCGCCAGCAGCGACAACCGGTAGCGGAACACCAGCTCGCCCGATTGGCTCGCCGCGTAGTTCGTGTGCCAGTAGTTGTTCATCACATACGAGAACAACGTGCCGTCGGGAACGATCGAGCGCCGCCACGCGCCACGCACCACGTCGTTCAGGGTGAAGAGCGGGGCGTCGGGGGCGCTCCACAGCACACCGTCGGCGGCATCGTGCAGCCAGACCCAGTGCGCATGACAATACCAGTCGCGGCAGCTTCCCGGTTGCTGATCCTTGTCGACCGTCATGCGCCCGCAGGGGACTTCGACTTCCACGGTCGGCTGCGTAAAGGCGAAGGGGAATGCGGCGTACACGGCTTCCTTGTCGAGGGTCGCGATCTTGGTGATGCGGTTCTCGATGTCGACCCACGGCACCTCGTCGTACAGCGTCACCGACGAGGCGACGCTCCCACAGCCGCGCAGCGCGCGCGTGACGTCGAGCCGCACCCCGATCCCCGGCAGCCGCGTGCGGCGTGACGTCGAGCGGGTCGCCGCCGCGATGTCCAGGGTGGGCGGCGTGCGCAGCGTGTCGCGATTGGGGCTGGTCCAGAGGGCGCTGCGCTCGCCGCCCGCGACGTGCAGTAATTGATTGAGCCCCGACCAGGTCGACGCCTTGACCCGCTCTTTCGCGTCGGGCCCGGTGAGCGAGGCGATCGCGCCGGTCGCGGGGTCGAGCCGCACGTGAAATCCACCGGCCGAGACCTCGAGCGCGTCGCCCTCATCCACGGCGGGCGCGGGGGGACGCGGTTTCGATGCCAGCGCGAGGTAGCCCAGGGCGGGGACTTCGCGCACGAGAACGAGGGCGTCGCCGTCAGGGAGATCGACCGCGGGCAGCACCTGGTCGGCGTAGGACAAGGCCACTCCGGCGCCGCCGGGAACGCGCACCGCCTCGGTACGGGACCAGTTGGCCCCGTTGAAGACGACGCGGCCCGCGCCCGTCGCCGTGCGCTGGCCAATGCGGGCGAGCGCCTCGCCCAGCTCCTCCCGGGCGGCCGCGGCGGCGCCGTCCACGAAACGCCGCTTGTAGGTCCACTGCTCGACGGTCTGCCGCGATGCGGGATCGGAGACGCTTTCCGCCGCCCCCCAGGTGTGCTCGCCGAAGAGCAGCAGGTCGCGCCACATCTGGCGCCGCGCCTCGGCGCGTGCAGCGATGCGGTCGGCGCGAGCGTCGTCCGCGGGCTCGACGCGCTCGTCCCAGAGCGCCGCGATTTCGGCCGAGCGGGCCATGAGCTGCGCGGCGCGGAATCGGGCCAATTCGGCTGCCGTCGAGGCGGCGCCGTCCTCCCAGTAGAGTCCGCTGTCGCCGCGGCGCACCGGGATCTGCAGCGTGTATTTCCGCTCGACTTCGCGAAAGAAGTCTTCCGCGCGGCCGGTGACGATGCGTGGATGGGCGTAGCGGCGATTGTAACGCTCGACGTTCGCCACCATTCCTTCGTCCACCGGAGCGTTGTCCCATTGCGCGCCGTAGAGCAGCGCGATGTCGTAGGGCCAGGCGGGCGACAGCAACGCCGGGTTCGAGAGCAGCCAGTCGGAGAGCCGGTGCCCCATCTCATCGGGGCCGCTGTCGAACCCGAAGCGCAGCCCGTCGCCATAGTGATAGTTGCGCCAGTGCAGCACCCGGCTGCCGTCGGGCCCTTCCCACCAGTAGAGCTGCGGATACGCCGTCCAGTCGCCGGCGAGTCCGTGGGCGGCCGCTTCGTCGCCCGGGAGCAGGGGCTGCGCCCGCTCGGGGTTGGGACCGCTCGCCAGATACCGCACGCCGCTCGCGGCGAGGAGCATCGGGAACGTGAGCGCCTGGCCCGGGACGTCGGTGATCTGGGCCGATGTGTACGCCAGCCCGTGATCCCGCGACAACAGCCCGGCAGGCCAGACCATGCGCGCCGCGGTCTCGTGGTCGAGCAGGCCGGTGAGGAGGTTCGCGAACAGCGCCGGGAAGCCGATCTTGCCGTCGCGGATCGCCTGCAGCAAGGCCTCGGCGTCGGCGCGGCCGCGGTTCTCGACGTACGAAATCACCTGCAGCGCGCATTCTGCGGTCCAGCGGAAGTCGGGGTGGTTGGCGAGTCGCTGGACGGCGGCGTCGAGATTCTGCCGGTGGATCTCGAGGCAGCGCTCCTGCAGGTCAGTGTAGCCGACGTCGGTGTGATTGCAGGCGAGCCAGTACAGCGTCCACCGTTTCGGTGGGACCAGCCGCACGCGGCGGCGCCCGACTGCTTCCTTTCCCACTTCGACGTCGATCTGGAAGTCGGCGGCGCTCGACAGTGGCACCCAGACCTCGCCGCGCAGCGCCGTGCCGTCGGGGTTGGGGAGCAGGCCGGCCGTGCCCACCAGCGCCCCGTGGCGGTCGGTGACGCGTGCCCGGGCGGCCGGCGCCGCGAGCCCCGTGACGGTGACTCCGACGAGATTCTGCCGCCCGTCGGGTTGTTGATAGAGGGCGCTGGGACGGGCTTCGATGACGGGCTTTGGCGCCGCCCGTCCTGCGTGCCAGGAGCGCCGGCCCAGCAAAGCAGATGCGGCGGCGAGACGGCCCAAGAAGCTGCGACGATCGGTCATGTGGGAACTGCTGTCCGATCCGGGGTAGTGGTGGCTGGTGGCGGGACCCGGCGGGAATATACCCCGCAACGAATGGTCCTTGACTGTGGGGTTGCTCGGGGTACTTTTGCCGCCGGTTGCAGGCCCGTCAACCGCTTACCGACCTTCTAGAGGAGAGAGCATGAAGCGTCTCGTTTTCGCGCTGGCGCTGGTTGCCGCCGTTGGCGCATGTAAGAAGGCGGAACAGCAGCCTGCCGGTCAGGCGCTGGACACCAGCAAGATGATGATGTCGGACTCGTCGAAGATGATGATTTCGGATTCCGCCAAGGCGATGATGTCCGACACCTCGAAGCACATGATGAGCGACACCAGCAAGGCGACGAAGAAGAAGCCGTAAGGGTGGTTCGCCGATCGTTTGCACGAGGCCCGGGTAATCACCCGGGCTTTTCGTTTCCCGTCAGCCAGCGCACCGTCCGGACGATCGCGGTGCGCGTATCGACGGCGGGCTGCCATTCCAGCTCTCGCTCGATCCGGTCGGTGACGTACGGGTCTTCCCCCGTCATGAAGGAGAGCGCCGCGCGTGCCAGCCGCGGGCCGCTCCAGATCGCCAACATCCACCGGGCCAGCGAGACCGGCAGCCGCAGCACGCGAATGCGGACTCCCGCCGCATCGGCGAACGCCTGCATGAATTCGCGTATGGTGAGCGGCCCGCCCGCGTCGCGCGTGACGTTGTAGGCCCGGAATCCCGGGCGGGGGCGCTGCAGCGCGGCCAGGATCGCCGCTGCGACATTCCCCGCATAGACGCACGGCAGATGATTGGTTCCCGGCCCCACGAGCGGCAGGATCCGGGCTCGGATCGATCGATAGACCCGTGGGGCGAACAGCCGGTCGCGCTCGCCGTAGATCACATCGGGGCGGATCGCCGTCACGCCGGCCCCCAAAACCCCGGTCGCCGCCGCCTCCCGGAGCATCTGCTCCGACTCCCGCTTGCTGCGCGCATAGTGATCGGCGGGATCGATCGGCTGAAACGGCGTTTCTTCGGTGCGCCGCTCCACAACCGGTCGGTAATCCGCCGAGCCCGAGTAGACCGAGACCGACGACACATGCACCAGATGCACGCTGGCGGTACGCGCGGTCTCGACTGCCAGCCGTGTCCCTCGGACGTTCACCGCGTAGGCCGACTCGTCTGCGCCGGGTCCGACCGTCGCGGCGGCGTGAACGATCCCCATGACACCACGGGCGGCGGCACGGCGCCATGATTCGGGGTCGGCCACGTCTCCGGTCACCACCTCGGCGCCAAGGGATTGGACGAGCGGCTCCGAACCCGGTCGCACCAGCGCCCGCACCGGCACACCGTTCTTACGGAGCGCCTCGATGGTGTGGCTGCCGACGAGACCGCTCCCGCCGGTGACAAGAACCGTCACGCCGGATCCCAGCGCGGCAATGTGAAGGGGAGCGCGACGACCCGCGCCGCGACATCGCCGGCGCGCACCCGGGCGCCGATCTCGATCTCGCGGCGCAACACACCCAGTCCGATCCAGTGCCCCGCGGCGGTGGCGGTCGGCGACCCTTCCGGCAGCCAGGCCACGCTCGTCACGCGGCCCATATCGCGATCATCCTGGCGCAGCGGTATCGTCACGGCGACACCAACCGGCGGCTCGGCGTCGAACTCCAAGCCAACCAGACCGCGGTTCGCGTGGCCACGGAAATGCAGCCGGCTCACCGTCTCCTGTCCGGTATAACAGCCCTTGGTGTAGGACACGCCGCCGATTTCGTCGAACCGCACCTCCTGTGGCAGCGTGCGCTCGTCGATTTCCGACGCCAGACCCGGCCAGCCGGCGAGAATGCGGGCCAGCTCGAGTGCTGGGGGGCCACCCTGGAGCGCGCCCGCTGCCTCGAGCCGCTCGGTGAGGCGCCCGGCAGCCCCGGGGGGCGCCACGATCTGGAGGGCGAAGGGCGCGCCGTCGTACGCGCGGGCAATGTCGCACGCCGCCCCTTCGAGGTTGACGCTGATGGCTCGTCCCGGGGCGGGCGGAGTTGGGATGCGGGCGGCCTCGGCGATCGCCAGCGCATGGGCCCCCGCCAACCGCACCACCGCGAGCTCTCCCGACCGATCGGCGACACGGGCGAGCCGCGGGGGCACCGAACGCGTCAGAATGCCGAGCGCCGGCTCACGACCCTTCTCCGCCACGGTGTAGCGCACTGTGGCGCCGACGCGCGACGCCCAGCCGTCCACCACGATCATTCCCTTGGGTGTGAGGAGGGCGCCGTACAGGAATGCCCCATCACCGGGCTTTTCGAAGTCCGAAGTGAGCAGGCCCTGCATGCATACCACTGCCCCCGATCCCGCGAGCTCGAGCACGCCGGCTTCGGCATGCACCACCAGCGCGCCGGCCCGAAGGGCTTGAATGATCGGGGCGGCCCACGGTCCACCAGGGAGCCGCAGCAGTAACGGTGGCGGAGTGCCGGGCGGAGGAGGCGGGGCGGTCATGCGTAGCGACCTGCGGCGCGGTACGACTGGTCCAGCAGCTCGACGGGATGGCGCACCGGGATTGCGGCGCCGGCGGCCCGGAGCCCCGCGCCCAGCTGCATCACGCATCCGGGATTGGCGGTCGTCAGGATATCCGGTGGATCGGCGAGGATCCGTTCGATCTTCGGCGCCAGCACGGTGCGCGACAGCTCGGGCTCGAGCGTCGAATACAGCCCCGCGCTGCCGCAGCATTGCGCCGAGTCGACCGTAGGCCGAACATCCGCGCCCGGTACGGCGCGCAGCACGGCGAGTGGCGGCTCGGCGATCCGCTGGGCGTGCAGCAGATGGCAGGGCGCGTCGTACTGGACCCGCAGCTCGAGTGGCGCCCCCGGCAGTGGCCCCCGGTCCGCCAGGAGCTCGGTGACATCGCGGACGCGGGCTGCAAATCGTACTGCCTCGGGCGCGCCATCCAGCAGATGACCGTAAGCCTTGAGTTGCGCTCCGCACCCGGCGCTGTTCACGACGATGGGGCCGGTGCTCGGTGTGAACGCCGCAATGTTCTGGTGGGCCAGCG
>DATLVL010000215.1:0-3952 GCA_035577525.1 Gemmatimonadales bacterium
CCCGCAGTGATTTCGGATTTGCGACGAATCAGCCGATAGCTGATAGCTGATAGCCGAGAACGTTTCTCTCCGTGACCCAGCACACCGGCCCCCGGTGGCCGCGTAACCGCGACGATTCTCCCTAGGCGATCACGCCCCCACCCAGCAGCCGTCCCGCTTCATCATACAGTGCACCCGACTGCCCCGGCGTGATGGCGCGCACCGGCTCGGCGAGCCGCAGCGCCAGCCGATCGCCGTCCGAATCCAGGACGGTGCCCGGAACGGCGCGGGCCCGGTAGCGGCACTGCACCCAGACGTCGTCGCCCGGGGCGAGAGCGGGGGCGAGCCAGTTCACTTCGTCGAGCGTGACGGCGTGACCGAACAAGTCGTCGCCCGTCCCGATGACGACTTCGCGCGTCTCGGGACGGATGTCGACGACGTACATCGGGTGCGAATACCCACCCGGGAGGCCGCGCCGCTGGCCGATCGTGTAGCGCGCGAATCCGGCGTGCTCGCCTACGACGTCGCCGCCTACGGTGACGAGCGGGCCCGGCGTGAGCGCGGGCGCGTCGGCGGGGAGCCGGCGCTCCAGCACCTTCACGTAATCGCCGTCGGGGACGAAACAGATCTCCACCGATTCTTCCTTGTCCGCCGTGACGAGCCCCAGGCGGCGCGCGATATCGCGCGTCTCGACCTTCGTCAGTTCGCCCACCGGGGTCAACAATCGTGGCACCACCGCGCCGTCGATGCCCCAGAGGAAGTACGACTGGTCCTTCTGCGGATCGCGGCCGCGGAACAGCGCCCCGTCCCGCGCCACGGCGTAGTGGCCGGTGGCGAGATAGTCGCAGTCGAGTGCGTTGGCGTGCTGCAACAGGTCCCGGAACTTGGTGAACGAGTTGCAGCGCACGCACGGGATCGGCGTGCGGCCGCGCGCGTACTCGCGCACGAAGTCGTCGATCACGTCGTGCCCGAAGCGGTCCTCGAGATTCAGCACGTAGTGCGGGATGCCGAGCCGGTGGGCGACGAGCTTCGCGTCGGTGATCGAGTCGAGCGAGCAGCAGGGCCGGTCGGGGACGTCGTCACCGTAGCAGAACAGCTTCAGCGTGGCGCCGATGACCTCGTACCCTTCCTCCACTAGCAACGCAGCTGCAACTGAAGAGTCTACGCCGCCCGACATGGCGACGAGGACGCGGGGGCGCCTCATCTGTTCAACACCGCCTGCAACCCTCGCACCTTCTCGACGATCTTCGGCAGGGCAGCGCACAGCGCCTCGATGTCCGCCATTTCGGTCGAGCGGCCGAACGAGAACCGCAAGCTCGCGACGCCCAGCTCGGCCGGCACGCCCATCGCCGTCAGCACGTGCGACGGCTCGACCGATCCCGTACTGCACGCCGATCCCGCCGAGCACGCGATGCCGGCGAGATCGAGGTGCATCAGCATCGCCTCCGCCTCGGTGCCGGGGAACGACACGTTGACGACGTGCGGCGCGCGCTCGCCGGTGCGCCCGTTGATGCGCAGGTCGGGGAACTGCGCCAGGAGGCGCTGCTCCAGGGCGTCGCGCAACTGCGTCAACCGCACGGCCAGCTCCGCCTGTTCCGCCACCGCCAGCTCGACCGCGCGTCCCAGGGCGATGATTCCCGGGACGTTTTCCGTTCCGGGCCGGAGCCCGAACTGCTGGCCGCCGCCGTGAATGATCGCTTCGACGGCCTGGCGATCGCGCACCACCAGCGCGCCGATGCCCTTGGGGGCGCCAATCTTGTGGCCGGAAATGGAGAGCAGGGTCGCGGGAACGTCGGAGAGCGAAACGGGGATCTTGCCGAACGCCTGCACGGCGTCGGAATGGAAACAGATGCCCGCTTCGCGACATCGCAGCGCCATGTCGCGCACCGGCTGCACCGTTCCCACTTCGTTGTTCACCCACATCACGCTGATCACCGCGACCTGGCGGCGCACCGCGTCCTCGAACGCGGCGTTGTCGACCCGGCCGCCGGCGTCGACCGGAAGCAGGATCTCCTCCCCGCCGAGGTGCAGGACGGCGTGCGCCGCGGCGAGGATCGCCTTGTGCTCGCTCGCCGCGACCGCGACACGGAACGGGCGCCCCCGCGCCCGGGCGGCGAGCGCGGCGCCGATCACCGCGAGGTTGTCGGCCTCCGTGCCGCCCGAGGTGAAGATCACCTGGTTCGGCTCGGCGCCCAGCGCCTGGGCGACGGTGCGCTTGGCGGTTTCGATCCCCGCCTTGGCGGCGCGCCCGAAGCGGTGCGCCGAAGACGGGTTGCCGAACGTCTCCGCGCCGAGGTAAGGCAGCATCGCCTCGAGGACCTCGGGCCGGACGGGCGTCGTCGCCGCGTGATCGAGATACGTGGTGCGGGCGGGCATCGTCAGCGGAAATTTAGACTCAGAGACTCGACACGCCAAGCGTGAGCACGTCGTCGATCGCAACGGTTTCGTGCGTGAAGAACGGCTCCCCGTAGGGTTGGCGGATCAGCGAGCCGTAATGCGCCGACTGGACGCGGATCAGCTCGTACAGGTCCTGGCCGGTGGGGAAGATCTCACCGGCCGCGAGCGCGCCGTCGAACTGCGAGCTGTAGCAGCGGATCGCGGTCATCTTCGTCTCGAACGTGTCGGAGATGTCGACCACGAACGACGGCTTCACCGGATCTTCGCGGTAGGCGAGGGCATAGAGAATCTTGAACGGCCGGTGTGGTTCGACGCCCGAGACCGGGGCGTACTTGGCGAGCCCCGCGAGATAGCAGGCGTCGCGTCCCAGCTCCGCGGCGATGCGGTGATCGGGGTGGCGGCCGATGGGAAAGGGGAGAATCACGACCCGCGGGCGCAGGTCCCGGATCAGCCGCACGACCACGAGGCGCGACCGGTCGTCGTTGGCGAGATGCGCATCTTCAAGTCCGGCATTCTTGCGCAGCGCCACGCCGAGGGTCTTTGCGGCTTTGTCCGCTTCCGCCGCGCGCAGCTCGGCCGACCCGCGCGTCCCCATCTCGCCCTGCGTGAGGTCGATGATGCCGACGCGATGCCCGGCTCCGGCGACCTTGGCGAGCGTTCCGCCACACGTCAATTCGACGTCGTCGCGGTGGGCCGCAATGGCGAGTACGTCGACGGGTTGCATGGTACTCATTCGTACCTCAACGCCTCAATCGGATCCAGTTTTGCCGCCCGTGTCGCGGGAATCACGCCGAACACCAGACCGATCATCACCGACACGAGGCACGCGATTACGGCGCTCCACAGCGGCACGTGCGTCGAGAAATCGAGCAGCCGCTTGAGCACTTCGCCGGTGCCCAGGCCCAGCACGATGCCGATGACGCCCCCCATGAGCGTGAGCGTCGCCGCCTCGACCAGAAACTGCCACAGGATGGCGCGGCGCGTGGCGCCCAGCGCCTTGCGCAGCCCGATCTCGCGGGTGCGGCTCGTGACCGAGACCATCATGATCGCCATGACGCCGATGCCGCCCACCATCAGCGCGATGCTCGACAACACCAGCATCACGAGAAAAAATGCCCCAGTAAGGCTGTCGAACACGCCCAGCACCTGGTCGGAGGTGAGCAGGTCGAAGCTGTTGGGCTGGCCGGTGCGCAGGCCGCGCATGCGCCGCAGCTGCAGCGTCGCGACATCCATGGCGCGGCTCACCGTCACGCCCGGCTTCGGCTTGACGAGAATGATCAGGCTGTTGACTTCATCGATCATGAAGTTGCGGCGCGCCGCCTCGAACGGGCACACCGCCGCGATCTGCGGCGTGCCGGGAACCTCGAAGATGTTGGTGGGCCGCTGCCACACGCCGATCACGCGGAACGGATGGCCGCCGATGCGCACGATACGGCCCAGCGCCGAGACCGGGCCGAACAGGCGATCGACGCTGCGCTGCTCCAGCACGACCACCGCCTCGCCGCTGCGCTGCTCCGACATCGTGAACGTGCGGCCCGCCGCCAGCTCGCCGCCCAGGATCTCCATGAACCGGTCG
>DATLVL010000216.1:0-10093 GCA_035577525.1 Gemmatimonadales bacterium
GGAATCGACTTCTCCCCGCTCCGGTTCGCCGGGGTGACGGTCATGCCGTTTCCGATCACCGATCAAATCATTCGGAACATCCGCACCAACAGCGGGCTGCGGGTGCCGTATCTCAATCAAACCGACCTGGGCAACGTGCAGCCGTATCGCATCAACCCCTACGGGTTGAACGGGTCGAACACGATCACGTCGTTCCCGACCGCGGGGTTCGGAGTCGGCCCCTTCGGGTCGGCGCTGTATCGCGAGAATCGCTACCGCGAGTTCGTGCAGATCGACTGGCAGGCGAACCGCTTCCACCGGTTCAACTTCGGCGCCGAGGCGAAGCAGACCGACCTGGCGTATTGGACCGGCGGCTTCCTCACGCAGATCTTCATGAGCGCGTTCGTGGCGCATCCCGTGACCGACGCGGTGTGGGCCGCCGACCGGCTCGATCTCGGAGACGTCGTGCTCGAGCTGGGGGCGCGCTGGGACTACATGAACGCCAAGGCGCTCTTCCCCACCACGCCGGGACGGATCTTCACGAATCCGGCATGGCAGAGCGCCGCGGCGACGAACGACGCGGCGTACCAGGCGTCGCTGGCGTCGGTGTTTACCCCCTCGCAGGCGCACCACACTCTGAGCCCGCGCCTGCGGGTGTCGTTCCCGATCAACGACAAGACGGACTTCCGGCTGTCGTACTCCCACCAGGTGCAGACGCCGGATTTCGTCACGATGCTGTCGGGGACGAACAACGATCTGTCGTTTACGAACACGAACGACGCCTTCGGGCGCGACGTCGGCTTCGGCAAGACGATCCAGTTTGAGTTCGGGGCGCGGCACGCGTTCAGCCCGGACCTGGTGCTGGACGTGTCGGCCTACAACAAGAACTTCGTCTCGGATCTGGCGTACCGGATCAAGCCGTACGATGATCCCGCCAACCCGGGCTCGACGGTGAACGTGAACGTGCTGACGACCGCCGACTTCGGGTACGCGCGCGGCATCGATGTGAAGCTGGACAAGCGCGTCGGCAGCTGGCTCGACTTCGCCGGCGGCTACACGTTCCAGGTGGCCCGCAGCACGGGGTCGGATCCGTTCGCGTACCTGCGGACATCGGCACGCCAGATCAACCAGGTCACGGGCGATGAGGTGCCGCCGCCGGAGCAGCCGCTCCCGACCGACGACAACCGTGCGCACAACTTCGTCGGCGCGCTGACGCTCAGCGTTCCGGCGGGCTGGAACAAAGGCACGACCCTGGGGGCGATCTTCCAGAACTTTGGCCTGTTTGCCACGTTCCATGCAGTGAGCGGGCTGCCATACACCCGGCTGCGCAATTCCGGTGCGGGGGTCACGGCACCGCGGTCGGCGTTCGGCCTCGTCGCGAATTCCGCCGAGCCGATCAATTCGTCGACGATGCCGTGGACGAAGCTCGTGGACATGCGGCTCAACAAGGGATTCCGGGTCGGCCGCGCGGACGTGACGGCGTTCGCGGACGTGCGCAACCTGTTCAACTTCAAGAACGTCGTCGGGCTGTATTCCGAAACCGGGGACGTGGTCAACGCGCTGTTCCAGACGAACGCCGTGAGCCCGGAGTTTTCAGGGCTGCGCATCGAAGCCCAGGCGAACGGCCACCTGCTGTCGAATGGCGCGATCGATCTGGTGCCGGGGTGCGCCACGTGGACGGGCTCGACCGCCGGCCCGGTCGACTGTGTCGTGTTGCGGCAAGTGGAATCCCGCTTCGGCAACGGCGACGGCGTGTACACGGTGAACGAGCAGACCAACGCGCTGAATGCATTCTACCAGCGGTTTCGCGGGCCGCAGACGCTGTATGGCCTGCCGCGTCAGGCGCGGGTAGGGTTCGAGCTGAGCTTCTAAGAGCAGTGGTCAGTGGCCAGTGGCTGGTGAACACCCACCACCGGCCACTGGCCACCTGTCACTGGTCAGTGCCCCGCTACCAGCGGCACGCGCGTCAGGGTGAACAGCTGTCCTGTTCTCCCGGGATTGATCGTGAGGCGGGTGTAGGAAGTCGGGCTGCTCGAGCCGTCGACCACCAGCCGCGTCACGTTCGGCGCCACGGGCGTATTCGCGTGTATCGCGAACAGCGGACTGCCTGGAGTAAAGGGCGTGTCCACCCGCCAGACGTGCGAATCTCCTTCAAGCAGCAGGACGGGTCGGCCGAACCGAGCTGCCAGGGTGCCGATCTGCTGCACCAGCCCGTCATATCCGGCGTTGAAGGTGGCCGGATTCTTCACCTGCTCGGCCGGATCCCACATGTCCGCCTGGAAGGCGAGCACCACCCCACGCGCATTCCGTTGTGTCGCCGTCGCGAACGTCTGTGCGATCAGTTCGGTGTCGGCTTGCAGGCGGGCGGCAAACTCGTCGGCCTGTGACGGGTAGCTCGCCCAGTTGGCCGGCATGTCGGCCGGCGTGACGAGCCACGGCAGCGGGGCGCTGCTCCACGGCGCGAGGTCATTGAAGCTGCCGGTGATGTTCAACGCCGCGAACACGACGCTGCTCTGATTCCACCAGACGTTCTCCACGTATTGCGAATTGGCCGGGTCATCGGCCTGGCTGAACACGGTTCGGGGCTCAAGCCCGAGGGTCTGGCCGGGGACCGGGAAGAACAGCGTGCGGATCGCCTGCAGTCGCTCGGTGGGGGTGTAGAGCCCGTTGTTCTTGCTGAAGACGTGACAGTCGGTCCACTCGTTGTCGCCGATGGTGTAGACGAGCGGGTCCTGGAACGTATCGAACAGGCCCTTGATCGTGGCGAAGTAGGCGTCGTTGCAATCGGAGCTGCTGCCTGCCTTGATGTCACCGACGTGGATCACGAACTGGACTGCCGGATCCGCGTTGATGAGCGCGATCAACTGAGGCAGTGAGTCGAGCTTGCCCTTGCCGTAGGGCATGTCCCCGATCACGGCGTAGGTGGCAGCGGCGCCCTCGTCCGCGACCTTCGCGCCGGCGACGGCGCGGGGGCGCAGGCTCGAGGGACCTGAAGGGGCGTCGGGGCTGCAGGCGGCGATGAGGGCGAGCAACGACAAGGCTAGCCCGAGTGAGGACTGCCGGGTCATGGGGTGTTGCCTCCGGTCGGGGGGGATACCGCGGTCGACACGGAGCAAACCAATCAGCCGGAGGCAACATTCCGGTCACTACGCCGTACCACGTCGGTACGGACGTCGCGACATTCTTATCGCAACACGTCGAGCGCCACCTCGACACGCCCGAACGGCGCACTGATCTGCACCCCCTGCACGAGCGGCCGCACGCGCGCCAGCATCTCGCGCGCGATCTGCACCCCCTCGGCCAGCGCCGCTTCCTTTCCCTTCTCCTGGGCTGTCCGCATCCGCGCCAGCACTTCTTCCGGCACGGCCACCCCGGGGACTTCGTTGGCGAGAAACTCCGCGTTGCGCGAGGAGATCAGGGGCCAGATTCCCGCGATGATCGGAATGCGGTAGTTCGCGACACGCTCCAGGAACGCCTCCAGCTGTCGCGGATCGAACACCGGCTGCGTCACGGCGAATTCCGCGCCCGCGTCGACCTTCCAGTGGAAGCGGGACAGTTCCCGGTCGACATCGACGGCCGCGGGGTTGACCCCCACGCCGATCACCCACTTCGTCGCGCCGCCGATCGGGTTGTTCCCCGGGTCGAGCCCATGATTGAGCCGATAGACGAGGTTGGTGAGTCCGATCGAATCGATGTCGAAGACCGCCGTCGAATCGGGGTAGGGTCCCATCTTGGGCGGATCGCCGGTGATCACGAGAATGTTGCGCAGCCCCCCGGCCGCGGCACCCAATATGTCAGACAGCATTCCCAGCAGGTTGCGGTCGCGGCAACAGTAGTGAATCACCGTCTCGATGCCCGTCTCGCGCTCGATCAACAGCGCGCTCGGCAGTACCCCCATGCGGCTTTGCGCGCGCGGGCCGTCGGGGACGTTGACCGCATCGATGCCGGCCGCCTGCAGCGCGCGGCACTGCGCCAGCATCGGCGCCGGGTCGACTCCCTTGGGGGGGACGATCTCGACCGACGTCACGAATTCCCCGGCGGCGATTTTCCTGCCCCAGCGACTGCGCTCGGGCAGGGGGACGGGCGTCACGCCGGCGGGCGGCTGGATCTCGGTGCGCGACACCACGACGGCGGCGCGCCGCGGCGCCACGCTCGCGAGGTAGTCGCGCATCTTCTTGATGTGCTCCGGCGTTGTGCCGCAGCACCCGCCGACGAAGCGCGCCCCGGCTTCAACCAGCCGCCGCGCGTAGCTCGCGACGTACTCGGGACTGGCGAGGTAGATCTTGCGGTCGCCGACGTCCCGGGGGAGCCCGGCGTTGGGTTGCGCCGACAGGGGACGGTCGGTCGCCTTCACCATGCGCTCGACGGCCTCGAGGATCCCCGCCGGTCCGACGGAGCAATTCACGCCGATGACGTCGGCGCCCCATGATGCCAGCGTCGCGGTGAAATCCTCCGGTGCCGTACCGTAGGCGGTCAGCCCGTCGGTGCCGATCGTCATCTGCGCGACGACGGGGAGATCGCAGGCGTCTCGCACCGCGCACAGCGCCGCGTGGATTTCGCTCGTGTCGCTGAACGTTTCGAGCACGAAGCCGTCCACGCCGCCCGCCAGCAATCCGTCGACCTGGGCCCGGAAGTGCCCCTGGGCCTCGGCGGCCGAGGTCGGGCCGAACGGCTCGAGGCGCAGCCCCAGCGGGCCGATCGCCCCGACGACGCTGGCGCGGTCGCCCGCCGCACGGCGCGCCAGCTCGGCGGCGACGCGGTTGATCTGATCGGTCTGCTCCGCCAGGCCGTAGGTAGCGAGTTTCACCGGGTTCGCGCCGAAGGTGTTGGTCTCGAGGATCTCGGCACCGGCGCGGACGTACTCCTCGTGGACGTCCTGCACGAGGCGCGGCTGTTTCAGCACCAGCTCGTCGTAGCAGACGTTGAGAAAAAATCCCTTGGCGTACAGCATCGTTCCCATCGCGCCATCGAACAAATGGGCGCGACCGTCGTCGAGGAGGCTGCGCAGGGTCGCCACTCGGGCTACCAGTGCCCTTCCATGCGGGCCGTGTTGCCGATGTACGCCCACTGGATGATGCGCATGTAGCGGTCGGCCACGCGCTGCACGTCCTCGGGGCCGACGCGGTAGAGCTGCTGCAGGAACCGGTCGGTCTTCTGGTAGTCCCCGAGATACAGCTCGGCCCGGGCGAGCAGGTCGGCCTGATCGGCGTCGCTGCCGTTGCGCTCCAGGTATTGCCGGCGGAACGAATTAATGAAACGGTGCAGCAGAAACCCATCGAGCGGGTCCTGCAGCAGCCAGCGGATCTGATCGTACATGATCGGCAGCACTTCCTCGGGTTTTGCTGTACTGGCGTACAATCCTCCGACGCCGACGGCGCGCTCGAGGAACGGAGCCGAAGCCTCGTACGAGAGGCTCTTCTGCACGCGAATGTGCTCGAACAGCTCGCTCGAGAGCAGCTCGGTAGCGACGCGAAACGGCGCGTAGTCCGGATTCGACACCGGCGGGCCGGTGAAATACCCGAGGATGTAATTCGTCGGCAGGTCGCGGGTCTCGATCAGCCAGTGGCTGCGATCCTGATGCGGCAGCGGCGGGGGCAGGGTCCACTTGTAGGCGCCGTGCGGCAGCGTGCCGATCGTTCGCGTGACGAGGCCGCTGACACGGGCGGTGTCGATGTTGCCGACGACCACGAGCAGCATGCGCGACGTCGTGATCTGAGCATGCACGTAATCGGTGAGATCCCGGTTGGTGATCGCGCCGAGCGACTCCTCCGTGCCTTCGGGGTCGAGCGCGTAAGGGTGGCCGGTGAACGCCCCTTGGTTGGCGATGACCTGGATGCGCTCGTCGGGATCGGAGTAGCGGCGCCGCACCGTCGTCAACATCTGGTCGCGCGCCTGCCGCACCGCGTCGGAGCCGAGCGTCGGGTTCGTCAATCGATCGGCGAACACGATCCACGCCGAGTCGAAATCCTGACGCAGCGCAATGAAGCCCGTCACCGTCCAATCGGCATCCGGCTCGAGCACGTCGACCGCCCCGGTGCGGGCCATGGCGCGTTGCGATTGGCCATCTGGATAGTGATCGGTGCCGAAGGCGGCGGCCTGGAGCAGCAACGACTCGATCCCGGCCGTGCGATCGGTGAGCTGCCGAGTGCCGCCCAGGAGGTACAACCGCACCGCGACGAGGTCGTTGCGGTGGTTGATGCGCTGGATGATGCGCACGCCCGCCACTTCCCGGGCGGTGGTGAGGGAATCGCTGTCGAGCGCGGGCGGCGCGACCGGGCGGCCGTGCGGCGGGCCGGCGACGGCAGTCAGGAGACCCGCGAGCAGTGCGGTGGCGGCGCTCATGGGGCCCGCTCGATCGATCCGGCGGCGGAGCGGAGCGCGACCTGCAGATTCGGGATGATCTCCGGCGGTGCCAGCACCGCGATGATGCGCGGTTGCGCCGAAACGAACAGCGTCGCGACGTCTTTGAGATCGACGAGGCGTTGGGCTGCGACGCGCCGCTCATACAGCTCGTAGGCCTCCCTGCCGCCGATCGCCCACGATTCGGCGAGCACGGGGGCCAGCGCGTAGCTCGATTCGCCCTCCAGCTCGCTGGTCACCCGTTGCCGCTTCTTGGCGATCGCGAGGTCCTCATCGGTCACGCCCTCCATGCCGGCCAGCCCGTCGAGCTCGTGGAGCAGCGCCGTCAACGCCTGTGGGGCGCGCTCGGGAATGGTGACGCCCCGGAAGGTGATCGGGCCGACGTGCCCGAGGGTCTCGTAGCCACACTGCACCGACTGGAACACGCCGCTGCCCGCGAGGTGACGCTGGAACGCAGAGCCGTGCTCGTTGAGCACGTCACAGAGCAGGTCGATGGCGTAGGGGGAGATCGTGTCCTGGCCCGCGCTGGGACCGCGGTATTTCACGAGGATCAGAGCGTGCGTGACCGGCTTCCCCATCAGGAGCGCGCTGCTCGCGGTCAGCGGTGCCACGGCGGGGACCGGCCGCTGGGCGAAGGGGTCGGGGGCTCTGGTCCAGGGACCGAACTGCTCCTTCGCAGCGGCGAACACGTCGGACGTGGAGATGTCGCCGGTGACGACGAGCGCGGCGTTGTTGGGCACGTAGTACTCGCCGTACGCCAGCTGCAGCTGCGGAATATCGATGTGCTTCAGCGACGCGCTGTCGCCGCCGACGTCTTTGCGGCTCCATGAGGGTCCCCACAGCATCCGCGAGGCCTGGCGCTCGAGCGACTGCTCGGGATCCGCCTCGTCGCGTTGCAGCTCGTTGAGCACGACGGGGCGCTCGTCCTTCAGGTCGCGCGCGTTGAAGCGCGGTCGCTCGACCAGGCGCGCCAGCAGCGCGATGGCCTTCATCGCATTCTTGGAGGGCGGGGCCAGGTAATACGTGACTACTTCTTCCGCGGTCGTGCCGTTCCAATCGGCGTCGAGATCAGAGGCTTCGAGGGCGAACGCGTCCGGGTCGCCCTTGTACGACCGGAACAGCAGGTGCTCGTAGAGGTGCGCCATCCCTTCATTGCCGGAATCCTGCGTCATCGCGCCGTTGCGCACCGCGATCAGGACGGTGACGATGGGGACGGAGTGGTTCTCCGCCACGATCACCTGCAGGCCGTTGTCGAGCGTGGTGCGATGCACGGTGCTGTCGGCCGGCGCGCCCTGGGCCACCGAGCGCGTCACCGCCAGGACGCACCCGGCCGTGATGCGCGCGGTCCAACGAAGGAGTCTTTTCATGGTCGACTCCGGAATTGTAGTGCTATCTTCGTCCCATGCCAAACCTTGGGCCCTTACACCCCCAGATCGTCCACTTCGTCGTTGGCCTGCTGCTCGTCGGTGTGGCGCTGCGCTGGATCGCGCTGACGGGGAAGTTCCCGTTCGCGGGCCCCGCCGCCACGACGCTCCTGCTCCTGGGCACCGTGGCCGCGGTCCTCGCGGTGTCGTCGGGGACCGACGCCCACGACGTGGTGGAGCGCATCCCGGGCGTCGGGCAGGCAGTGCGCGACCACGAGGACTGGGGCCACACGACGCGTACGGCGTTTCTCATCGTCGCCGGGCTCGAGATCGTCGCACTCGTGCTGGTCCGGCGCCGCGCGGCGTGGGGCCGTTGGGCGCTCGTCCTCTCCGGCCTCGTGGGGCTGTTCGGCTGCTACGCCGTGTACGAGACGGCCGACCGGGGCGGCCGGCTGGTGTACACGTTCGCCGGCGGCCCCGGCTTGCGTACGGGAGACACGAGCGACATCGCCCGCCTTTTTACCGCCGGAGTCTATGAGCAGGCGATGGTCGATCGCGCCCGGCACCAATCCGCCGATGCCGCGGCGCTGATCGACGAGCTGGCGCGCCGCTCGCCCAACGACACGGCGGTCCAGCTGCTGCACATCGAGTCGCAGCTGCGCGACCGCCAGGATGCGAAGGGCGCGCTCGCCACGCTCGGCGCACTGCATCCGGCACCCGACAATCCGCGCCTCGTCGTGCGGGTCGGGATGTTGACGGCCGACAGCTACGTCGCGCTCGGAGAGGCCGATTCGGCGAAGGCGGTGCTGCGACGCCTCGTGGCGCAATTCCCGATGTTCCAGCGGCTCAAGGATCGCCTGGCGCAGCTCGGGGGGTAGGGAGCACACGCGTGTCCGACCTCCTCGCCGCGCGGTTCCAGATGGGGATGTCGCTCGCCTTCCACATCATCTTCGCGGTGGTGGGGATCGCGATGCCGGTGATGATGGTGCTCGCCGAGCGCCGCTGGCGAAAGAGCGGCGATCCCATCCATCTCGATCTCGCCAAACGCTGGGCCCGCGGCACGGCGATCCTGTTCGCCGTCGGCGCCGTTTCGGGCACGGTGCTCTCCTTCGAGCTGGGTCTCTTGTGGCCCACGTTCATGCGGTTTGCCGGCCCGATCATCGGCATGCCGTTTTCGCTCGAAGGGTTCGCGTTCTTCACCGAAGCCATTTTCCTGGGCGTCTACCTCTACGGGTGGGAGCGCGTGTCGCCGCGGGCGCACAGCTTCGCGGGGGTGATGGTCGCCGTGAGCGGGTTGCTCTCCGGCGTGTTCGTCGTGACGGCGAATGCCTGGATGAATACGCCCGCGGGTTTCGAGCTGGTGCACGGGGAGCCGGTGAACGTCCGCCCCATCGCCGCGATGCTGAACCCGGCCGCGGCGGCGCAGGTGCTGCACATGACGCTTGCGGCGTACGCGGCGACGGGATTCGCGGTGGCCGGGATCCATGCGTTGCTGATCTTGCGCGGGCGCCGTGCGCCGTTTCATCGCCATGCCCTGACGATCGCGCTGGTCGTGGGAGCGCCCGCCGCCGTACTGCAGCCGATCTCGGGGGACTATGCGGCGACGACCGTCGCCCGGCACCAGCCTGTGAAGCTCGCCGCGATGGAGGCGTTGTTCGAGACGCAAGCTCACGCCCCGATCACTCTCGGTGGCTGGCCCGACGCTGAGACGCGGCAGACCCGGTTCGGCATCCCGCTGCCGGATTTGCTGTCGCTGCTCGCGTTCCGGGATCCCGGCGCCACGGTTGTAGGACTCGATTCCGTCCCGCGCGACCGGTGGCCCAATCTCCCGGCGGTGCACCTCTCGTTCGATGTGATGGTCGCCTGCGGGACGTACCTGGCGCTCGTCGGCCTGTGGGCAGCGTGGCTCGCGGTGCGGCGGGCTGACCTTGCGCAGCGCCGCGCGTTTCTGCGCGCGGTCGTGCTCGCCGCGCCGCTCGGCTTCATCGCGATCGAGACAGGGTGGATGGTGACTGAGCTGGGACGGCAACCGTGGATCATCTATGGCGTGCTGCGCACCGCCGACGCGGTCACGCCGATGCCCGGGCAGCCGTGGCGCACCGGGGTGTTCGCCCTGATCTACGTTTTCCTCGCCGTCGTCGTGACGGTGCTGCTGTCGCGACAGATCGTGCGCAGCCCGATGCACACCGGTGAGTTCCCGGGGACGAGCCTGTGAGCGCCGCCACGTTCCTCGCCGGCACGCTCGTCGTCGCACTCAATGCGTACGTCTTGCTGGGCGGCGCCGATTTCGGTGGTGGCGTGTGGGACCTGCTGGCCCTAGGGACCCGCAAGGACGCGCAGCGACAATTGATCGCGCAGGCGATCGGGCCGGTGTGGGAAGCGAACCACGT
>DATLVL010000217.1:0-3061 GCA_035577525.1 Gemmatimonadales bacterium
GAGTACGACGGCGAGCGTTTGTCCGAGCGCTGGGGCGACGCGGATCGCCCGCAAGCGGTCGGTGACCGTCTGCTGCACCAGCTCGCGCACGTCGGCGTCGGGGAGCGCGTCGAGCGCCTTGGCCATGCCCGCCGCCACCTGCCGGGCGACGCGGCGGCTGTTGTCGGGATCGGCCAGCCAGCGCGCCGAGCGCTCGGCGATGTGCACGCTGCGCAGGCGCTCGGCGAGCACGTCGCGCGCGAGAAAGTGGTTCTGGACGAAATTCCCGATCGTGCGCCCGATGCGATCCTTGCGCGTGGCGATGATCGCGGTGTGGGGAATCGGCAGCCCGAGCGGATGGCGGAACAGGGCGGTGACGGCGAACCAGTCGGCGAGGCCACCCACGAGAGACGCCTCGGCCGTGGCCCGGATGTAGCCGACCCAGGGATAGATCGCTTCGAGGTATCGCGCGACGACGAACACGACGGCGGCGACGGCCAGGAACCCCGTCGCCCGCCGCTTCATCGAGTCGAGCTGCACCTGCCGCAAGGCGTCGTCGGGCCGGGACCAGCGCGCCGCGGCGGCGGAGAGTCCCGACGCGCGATCGTCTGTGGGAGTGGTGGTCGGGCTCGACGTCATGTGCGTCGAAGATAACTCTTGATGAATCCTTGATGCCCGGCGGGGAATCCTTGAGTCCATTTTGACCGCGTCCGGCCTACCATTGCCTTCCGCCATGCTCGATCTCCTCTACGTTGCTCTCACGGTGGGCTTCTTCGCGCTCATGCTCGCCTACGTCCGCGGCTGCGCGCGTCTCGGCCGCGAACCCGGCGCCCAGGACGAACGCCCGTGAGCGGCGAGACCATCATCGCCGGGCTCGTCTCCCTCGCACTGCTCGTGTACCTGGTCTACACGCTGCTGCGCCCCGAGAAGTTCTGAGGCTCACCTGATATGACGACAAATGGGTGGTTTCAGATTCTCTTCTTCGCAGGCGTAGTGCTCGCCGTCACCAAGCCCGTGGGTCTGTACCTCGTCCGGGTCTACGATGGCTCGCTGCGCTGGCTGGCACCGGTGGAGCGGGTGATGTATCGCCTGGCGGGGATCGATCCGGACGAGGATCAGCACTGGACGCGCTATGCCGCTGCGCTGCTCGTGTTCAGCGCGGTGTCGATGCTCGTCACCTACGTCGCGCTGCGGCTGCAGGGCCACCTCCCGCTCAACCCGTTCCAGCGGCCCGGCGTGGTCGACCGCCAGGCGTTCGAGACGGCGGCGTCATTCACGACAAATACGAACTGGCAGTCGTACGCGGGCGAAACGACGATGTCGTATCTGTCGCAGATGATGCAGCTCGCCTTTCACAACTTCACCTCCGCCGCGGCGGGCGTCGCCTGCGCGGTCGCTCTGGCGCGCGGAATTGCCCGCCGTTCGGGCACCGGCATCGGCAATTTCTGGGTCGACCTGATTCGCGGCACTCTCTACCTCTTTCTCCCCACGTCATTCGTCCTGGCCCTGTTGTTCGTACAACAGGGGACGATCCAGAATTTCGCGCACTACGTCACGGCGTCGACGGTCGAAGGGGCGAAGCAGGTGCTCGCAATGGGGCCGGTCGCCAGCCAGACCGCGATCAAACAGCTCGGCACCAACGGCGGCGGATTCTTCAACGCCAACGCGGCGCATCCGTTCGAGAACCCCACGCCCTGGACCAACTTCCTTTCGGTGTTCGCGATCTTCGTCGTACCGGCGGGACTCACCTGGTTCTACGGGCGCACCGTGAAGAACCAGCGTCACGGTTGGGCGTTGTGGGCGGCGATGTTCGTGCTGTTCGCGGGCGGCGTAGCGACGACCTACTGGGCCGAGGCGCGCGGCAACCCGATCCATGCGGCGCGCGGCGTGGACCTCGTGGCGTCGGCAGGGAATCCCGGCGGCAACATGGAGGGGAAGGAGGTTCGCTTCGGGATCGCCAACTCGGCGCTGTACGCAACGGTGACGACCGACGCTTCGTGCGGCGCCGTCAACAGCATGCACGATTCGTTCACGCCGCTCGGTGGCCTCGTGCCGCTGGTCAACATCCAGCTCGGGGAGTTGATCTTCGGCGGTGTCGGGTCGGGGCTCTACGGGATGATCGTGATGGCGGTGCTGACGGTGTTCATCGCCGGTCTGATGGTGGGACGCACGCCCGAATACCTCGGCAAGAAAATTCAGAGCCGCGAAGTCCGCATGGCGATGCTCTACGTGCTGATTTTCCCGGCCCTGATCCTGGTTCTCACGGCGGCGTCGGCGGTGCTGCCGTCGGGCCTCGCGGGACGCAACAACGTGGGCCCGCATGGCTTGTCCGAAATTCTCTACGCGTTCTCCTCAGTGACGGGAAACAACGGGAGTGCCTTCGCGGGCCTCTCCGGCGGCTCCTACTACTACAACACGCTGCTCGGCCTCGGCACGCTGTTCGGGCGCTTCGCGATGATGGTCCCGATGCTCGCCCTCGCAGGCTTCCTCGCCGAGCGCAAGGCGGTGGCGGAATCCGCGGGGACGTTCCCCGTTACGACACCGCTCTTCGTTGTGCTGCTCGTCGGAGTGATCGTCATCGTCGGCGCCCTCACTTTCTTCCCGGCGCTGTCGCTGGGCCCGGTCGTCGAGCACCTGTTGATGCGGGCTGGGAGGCTGTTCTAGCATGGCCCTGACCCAACGGCCGCTGTTCGATCCGCCGATCGTGAAACGGGCCGCCCGCGACGCGTTCGCCAAGACGGTGAACCTGCGCCACATGATCCGCAATCCGGTCATGTTCGTGGTCCTGGTCGGCAGTGTCCTGACGACCGTGGTGCTGGTCCGCGATGTGATCGGCGCAGCTTCCGGCACGGGGTTTACGCTGCAGCTCGCCGTGTGGCTCTGGTTCACGGTGGTGTTTGCGAATTTCGCCGAAGCGATGGCCGAGGGGCGGGGCAAGGCACAAGCCGACACGCTGCGCAAGTCGCGCACCCAGACCAACGCCAAACGGCTGCGCGATCCGGCGAACCGCGCTCGTTTCGAATCGATCCCGGCGGACGATCTCCGCAAAGGCGACGTCGTCGTCTGCATGCCGGGAGACATG
>DATLVL010000218.1:0-2849 GCA_035577525.1 Gemmatimonadales bacterium
CTACCTTCGGGCATTGCGAGCGCGTGGCGCGGCTCGCCGTCGCGCTAGCGCGCTCGTTGGAGCTCGACGAGCAGGAGGAGACGTGCGTCCTGCTCGGCGCCTATCTGCACGACCTCGGCAAGGTGCGGGTTCCGCACGAGATCCTCTATAAGCCCGGTCCGCTCACTCCAGAGGAGCGGACCGTGGTGCAGCAGCATCCGCAGTGGGGAGTCGAGCTCTTGGCGACGGTGGAATTTCCCTGGGACATCAAGTCCGTCATCCGCTGGCACCACGAGCACTATGACGGGAGCGGCTATCCCGACCGGTTACGTGGGGAGGAGATTCCCCTCGCCGCCCAGATCGTCGGGATCGCGGAGGTCTACGATGCATTGACCACCGCACGCAGCTACCACGCGCGCCTCTCCGATCAACAGGCATTGGCGGTCATCACTCGCGTCAAGCAGTGGTGGTCGCCGCGCATTGTCGACGCATTTCAGCGATCACTCTCGCCGGGGGCCGCCCCCGCCTAGGTCCTTCCTACTTCCATCCTCCAGCATGTGACAGGAGATCGCTAACTCCTGTCTGATTCGGACAATTGCGGTACGTTCCTTCCAGGAGACCAGACGCGGCCCCCGGTCTTCGCTGTATTCCGTCGAGACACAACTGCAAACAGTACTAAACAGCAGGAAACTTGACTAAATAGTAACACTGGATCATCATTGGATCGTCTCCCACGGAGCGACCCGGATGAGCGCAGCTGCGCCGAGTACGAGCCGCATCGGCACGTATCAGGAGTTTCTGTCCGCGCTGCTCAGCAATCGCGAGCTGTTCTTCGAAGAGGTGGTGGACGGGAGCGGGCTCGGCAAGAAGTTTCTCTACAGCACACTGACGATCGTCGGGCTCGCGGGGTTCTTCGGCCTGGTCGCCGGTGCATACTCGGGTCCGTTTCAGGCGATCTCGGCGGCGGTCAAGCTGCCGCTGCTGCTGTTCGCGACGTTCGTGATCTGTTTTCCCGCCTTTTACGTAGTGCAGGTGCTGGTGGGCTCGCGCTTGCGGCTGGCGCAGATCGTCGTGCTGGTGTTCGGCGCGCTCGCGCTGACGTCGATCCTCCTTGCAGCATTCGTACCGATCATCGCGTTCTTCCTGATCAGCGGCGCCAATTACTACTTCCAGCACCTGCTCAACATCGCGATCGCGGGTGTCGCGGGGTTGTTCGGGATGTACGCGCTGCACGAGGGGCTGGCGGTGGTGTGCGACAAGCGCGGCGTCTATCCCAGGAAAGCGTTGACGATCATGCGTGCCTGGGCGGTGCTGTTCGCCTTCGTGGGGGTGCAGCTCGCGTGGAATCTGCGTCCCTTCCTCGGTGACCGGAACGAGTCGTTCCAGGTATTCGGCAAGTATCAGGGCAACTTCTACGCGGCCGTGATTTACTCTGTGAATCAGCTGTTCACCCAACCGTCCCATCCGCAGACCCCCGGGGTCGGGCATGACAGCCTGCCGGCGACGCATTGGCTCGTGCCACGCCCCGATTTGCCCGTCGATACGGCGCGGCGGCATCCGTGAGCGGCAACCAACGGCACCTCGCGCCGAATGAGATCTTGACGATCGACGAGGTCGCCGAGTATTTGCGGCTCACGCCGCAGACGATCTACAAGTGGGCGCAGGAGAAGCGGATCCCCGCGGTGAAGCTGGGGAAGGAGTGGCGGTTTCGGCGCTCCGTGATCGACAAATGGTTCGACGACCAGCTGCAGTGGCCGGCGCAGTAGACCGGAACAAACGCCGAAGTCTCCGACAGAGGCTCTTGACGCTGCCAGCCTAGGTCCCTACGTTATGCTGAAATTTCAGCATTGAGGCGTAGCGCCATGGCCGATGTCAAAGACACGCTGTCCCGCCGCGAACGAGAGGTGATGGACGTCCTCTACCGCCGCGGGGAAGCGACCGTCGCCGAAGTGATGGACGAGCTGAAGGACCCGCCAAGCTACTCGGCCGTGCGCTCGATCTTCCGCGTGCTCACCGAAAAAGGTCACATCGTGCACCGCGCCGACGGCCCGCGCTACGTCTATGCGCCGGCGGTAGCAACCGAGCGGGCCAGCAAGGCCGCGCTCGACCACGTCGTCAACACCTTCTTCGACGGCTCGGCCGAACGGGCCCTCGCCGCGCTGCTGACGCGCTCCGACCTGGACTTGAGCGAGACGCAGATCCTCCATCTCACCAAAGCCATTCGCAAGGCGGGGGAGGAGGGACGATGAGCGCATTCACGCTGTGGGCGATCGGGACGCTCCTCAAGGGCACGGTGCTGCTCGGCGTTGCCCTGCTCGTCGCCGCCGCGTTGCGGCATTCTTCGGCCGCGCTGCGGCATCTCGTGTGGGGCACGGGGCTCGCCATGTTGCTGGCGCTGCCGCTGGCGTCGCTATTGCCCTGGCGCCTCCCCGTGAGCGGGTTCGAGAGTGTCGTGCAGACCCCTCCGCCGCCGATACGGACGCACCCCACTCAGCAAGACCTTGCTGCGCCGCCCGCAACGCCGGCCGTGCCTGCCGCACAGCAGCCGCAGACGACGGCCGCCGCTCCGGGGACGTCTTCCCCCGCAATCACGCGTTCGCTTACGCCAGCCACCTTGCGCTCGATTGCATTGGCGATCTGGCTGATCGGGATGGTGTGGCTGATCGGGCGGCTGATGATCGGCGCGGTGCTGCTGCGCCGTGTGGTGCGTAAGGGGACGGCGCTCGACGGCAGCGAGTGGCGGCATCCGCTGCTCGAGGCTGCCGACCGGCTCGCCCTTGAGCGGCTACCGCGGCTCGTCATGAGCGACCGGCTGCCGATGCCGTTCGCCTGCGGTGTGTTGGACCCGGCGATTGTCCTGCCTACCGGCG
>DATLVL010000219.1:0-7635 GCA_035577525.1 Gemmatimonadales bacterium
GGCGTCGCGGTGGCACCAGCCGAGCGGTGGCAGCTGTCAGCCGGCGCGAGCCACAGCCTCGGCGGAGTGGGCGCACAATCCACGCTCAGCGCGCCTCACGCGACGGCGCTGCGGCTCGAAAGCACCTACAGCGTCACCGATCGATGGACGGCGAGCCTCGGGTTCGGGGCGGACGTCGGATCGTCGGATTCCACCCAGGCGTTGAGCCGGGTGCTCGGCGCTGGGGCCAGCTACCGCTTCGCGGGCGACCTCGCGCTCACGGTCGACGCGACGCGCGGACTCACCAACGCATCGCCGCGGTGGGTGTTGTCGGTCGGGTTCGGGACGGCGTTTGTGGGAGCGTCGCCGGTGAATCCGACGTCGACGCTCCGGCGACTGCGGTCGGGGTTCGTGGGCGGAGTACGGCGCACGCGCAGCGCGAATAAGGCGGGTACTACCAGCTGCTAATTCAGCAGCATGATCCGTCCCACGGACGGCACTCCCTGCTGGTTCACCAGGAATAACATGTAGGGTCCGGGCGTCGCGACGGTGCGGCTGGCCGGAATACCGATCGACAGCCCACCCGTCACGACCGTAAACGACAACGGCACGAGCCGAGCGCTCTGATCGAATGCGTGCGTCACCGAGCTGAAGCGGATGAAGGTCACCTTCGCAATGGAGCTCGTATCGGCCGTGTGGACCACGACCGTCTGCCCGTAGTGGACGATCGCGGGTGTCGAGTCGGTCATGGTGGGACGTGTGCCATTGAAGAGGTAGGGTGGGGAAAAGAGCTCGTAGTTCAGCTCGCTGACGGTCCCCGCGGCGTCGCCGCTCCCGGTGTGCAGCAGCCGCCCGTCCGGCAGGAGCAGCGTCGTCCCGTGATACAGCCGCGTCACGGCGTTGCTCGACAGCGTCGTCCATACGCCGGTCTTGGGGCTCCAGAGCTCGGCGGCATGCACAGCGCCGTCGTAATTGTTGAATCCGGCGCCGCCCGTTCCGCCGGTGACGATGACGTCACCGGTCGGGAGCAGGGTGGCATCCATCTGGCGGCGCGCGAACTGCATCGAGCCGGTGAAGGACCACGTGGGGCTTTGCTGGTTGAGGTCGATGATCTCGGCGGTGCTGGTCGGCGGATCGCCGCCACCGACGTAGAGGATCCTTCCCGGTTCGTACATCACCGCAGACCCATAGCTCCGATTGCCGAACTGGCGCACGGGTCCCGGCGTCCACGTTCCCGTGCCGCTCACATCGAGCCAGAGCGACTGTTGGTCCTCACCGGCTACGAATACCCGCCCATCGGGGGCGACGAAGTCGCGCGGATAATACGGAAGCCCCCAGGACGCCGTCGTCAGCTGGCGCCATGCACTGCCGCTCCAGATTTCGGGCAGCAACACGTTGTTGTCGTTCTCGTCGGTGCCGGCGAGTGTGAGGATCTCGCCGTCTGGCAGCGTGGTGTTGGTCGGATACCAGCGCCCTTTCGCCATTGGTGCGACGGCCTGCCACGTCTCGGTCGCGGGATCGAAGATGTTGGCGTTGGGCAGGCCGTGCAGGTCGGTAATGTGCCCCCCCGCGACGAACAGGCGGCCGTCGGGGAGCCAGTCGTGCCCCGAGCAGAAGAGCAGCGACGGAGACGGCACCGCTTTGAAAACACCGGAGACGGGATCCCACACCTGCGGATCCCCTGCATGCCCCCACGTCAACACCTTGCCGCTCAGCAACAGGTGGGCCTGAAGTTGCACGATCGGCGCACCGGCCTTACTCGACCACTGGCCCACGTGCTCCGGGAGCGGAGGCGGCGGTGGCGGAGGCGGCGGGATGTGCCGAGCGACCGGGGTGTCGCTGGTGCACGCGACGAGCAGGGCGAGAGCCAGGCCACGGAGCGTCCAGGCGGTGAGTCGGCGCATCGGGGCATATTAACTCGCACCTTCCGTGCCATCCATCAGACTCATGAGCAACTTGCTCGAATAGAACGCAGCCCGGCCGCGCAGGCTTTCCAGCTCTTGCTCCTGCTTCTCCGACACGAGGTCCAAGGTCCGTGCCACTTGCAAGTGATAGCCGGCTTCCGAGAGAGCCCCGACGGTGCGTTCGAGACACGCGACGGACAGCCGCGGGTTGCTCATTGCCGAGCCGCGCACGATCCGGCTGGTGGCGACCAACACGGCGCTCCACAGCTGGGCGGCCAACTCGGGGTCGCGCTCTTCGATGGCCTTGAGCACGCAGTGGGTGTTCATGGTCAGCTCGTGACAGATGCGGAAGGCATCGAGCTGTTCGTAGGCTTTCACAGCGCTACGATAGTCGTTCGTTCGAAGCGTCCGTCATCGAATTCACCCCGGCCGTATCCGATTCACGCGAGTCGCACGAAATCACCGATGATGGCCTTCGATCGCTCCGCCAACGCGAATCTTCCGTACACTCACGGTCCGCATTCCCTCGATGGGGTGTTCCACAGCGTAGGTCAACGCCGTGATCATCTGCTGTAGCGTGACGAGACCGAGCCGCTGAGCGCCGTGCCGCGTCAGCGGGATGAGCGACGCTACCCAGTAGAGGGGCAGAAGCAGGACTGGCCAACGATGGTCAGGGCCGAGCACGTACCAGGGACGCAGTACGGTGGCGTGGATCCCCGACAGCGCGATCAGCTTCTCGGCTTCTTGCCGTGCCTTCCAGTAGGCCTTCATGACCGGTGCTGGATGTGCGACCGATACATACACGAAGTGCCGCACCGCTGCGGTGCTCGCCGCGGCCACTGCAGCCCGTGCCGCGGCGAGGTCGATGGTGCGGAATTGCTCGGCTTTGGCCGGGCTCGGGTGGGACACGCCGACAAGGTGGACGAAGGTGTCTGCCGGAGCGACGTGGTGCGCGTACGTCGATTCATCGAGGGCATCGCCGATGATCGGGGTGACGTTCGCGGGCAGTTTCGCAGCCGACCAGCGGCGCACGAGGGCGGTGACGTGGTGCCCGCGCCGCACCAGCTCGGTGGCGAGGCGGCTCCCAGGAAGCCCGTGCCACCGGTGAGAAAGACCTGCCGCGGCTGGATCATGCCCTAGAATAGCCTGCGTGCACACCAGCGACTACAATAGTCCGCGTGAGAGCTCGATGGGCGGCAGCTCCCGTGCTCGCCGGAGCCGTTGCCGTCACGCGGTGCAGCGTACCTCCGCCCGTGACGCCGACGATGTCTGCGCTCACCCGGCTCCAGGCACTCACCGACTCCGGTCGCGAGCTCCCGCGGCCCAGGTTGTGGGCGGATGCCGACACCAACTCCGCCAAGGTGTACTACGATCTGGCCGAGCCGATGGTCCGCAACGGCTTCAAGCTCGACACTGCCGAGATGGCGCTGTATTGGGCGTCGCGCCTCGACCCGTCATGGTCGGAGCCGATCTACGCACGGTCGCTGATCCCGCTGGATGCGATTCTGCGGGACCGATCCGAGACGTGGCAGCAGACCCGATCGTCGCTGGCGGTAACCAAGCTCGCCCTCACCGAACAGCAGGTGCAGTCCATCGACTCGCTGCAGCGCATTGCGTGGGACCGCAATCCCTTTCTCTACACGGAGCTCGAGTTCCGGCGCTCCTTCCTGATTCCGGGCCGCGACCCGTTCCAACTCGGCTATTGGCTGTTCTCCGCGCGGCGCTTCGCGGAAGCGGAGAGCCTGTTCGCTGTCGGATTGAAGCAGCACCCCGAGGAGTTCGGGGCCCGCACCTACCGGGCGCGCGCGCTGTTCTATCTGGGCAGGTACGACGAGGTGGTGACCGAGCTCGCAGCCGCCCGCGATACGATCCGCCAGCGCGAGATCGAGCATCATCTCCCCGTCCTCTTCTCAGTCGAGATGTACGAGTTCGCGATCGGCATCGCCCGGGTGCAACAGGACGATTTCCCGGCCGCAAGAGTGGCCTTCGAGCGAGCGCTGACCGAGAACCTGGGATTCTACTGGGCGCACGTGCGACTCGCCGGCGCGGCCCTCGCGCTGCACGACACCGCCGCCGCGATCACCGAGCTGGGGGAAGCGGTGCAGATCGAAGGGCGCGATCCTGTCTTGCGATTGTACTACGGGGTGGTGCTGCAGGAGGCAGGAGAGTTCGAGGAGTCGGCGTCGCAGCTCAAGGAGGCGATCGCGCTCGACCCGCGCTACGCCGCACCGTACTTCCAGCTCGCGGTCACGTATTACCGGATGGGGGTGAAGGACACGGCGATCGAGCAGTACCGGCAGTTCCTGGTCCGTTCGGCCCGGGACGATCCCTGGCGCTCGGCGGCGACCAGCGCCCTTGCCGGGTTGTTGGGGACGGCTGCAGACTCGCGCTAGCTTGGCTTTCCCGCCTCCTACTCACTACAATACCACTCGGCAGCTCGTCGTTCCGAATCGCGGTCAACTCATTGGCGCCCGTAGCTCAGTTGGACAGAGCATCGGCCTTCTAAGCCGAGGGTCGGAGGTTCGAATCCTCCCGGGCGCATTCACCCCGCATCCGCCGCGCGATCCGCGCGCCACCGTCCTCCCAGCCGCCGCTCCCGCTGGTCGTCGGGCAGCACCTCCGTCGCCGCGGGTGCCTCGCCATTCTGACTCGCTGCCTGCTGGCTCAGCCACAACCCCGGGATCGGCACCGTGATCGTGATCTCGGCGGGCGTCCGGATCGCCGGCAACCCCGCGAACCGGTCCCGCATCGACGCCGGCAGCGCGTTCGCCGTACGTAACGGGCAGGCGATGTAGTTGCCCACGATTCCCACCACCCGGTTCTCGATCATGTCGGCGAGCGAGCGGCCGTCCTTGTCCACGACCTTGGAGAGGGCCAGGTATCGGAGCGTCGGGTCGCCGGCGGCGATCAGCGCCGCGGCATAGTAAGGAAGGTTGGCCGCGATGTGTCCCAGGAGTCGGCTCTCGCGCGGATCCACTCCCGGCACATCGGCGAGCGCCGCGAGACTCGCGAGATGGGCCTGCGATTCCTTGTTGAGCACGAAGTCGCGGATCGAGAGCAGCCGCTTCCAGCTGTCCCCGGCACGCCCCTCGACGTGCAGCGCCGCGAACGACAGCAGGAGCCGGGTGCCGTTCTCGAGCGTGAGGTGTCCCGGGAACTTGAGGGGTTGCTGATGGAAATCGGCAGCCCGGACATATCCGATCCAGCGCGTCGGTTTCGCCGGGGTGAGCCCCGGCGTCGGCTCGGTTGGCGGATCGGCGGGGAAGAAGTGCACCGCGTAGCGCGTCTGGTCGGCATGCAGGAAGAGCCACACCTGGCGCAGGTCGATCGGTGCCGCGTGCGGGTCGGTTTGGACGACGATGCGCAGCTCGGACACCGGCGGTGCCACATCGGGCTCGAGCGGCTTGCGCCCGATCCCGATCACCCAGTCGAGGTCGGGGAGCAGCGTGCGATCGAGCAGCACGCGCCGCATCGGCGTCGCAAAGCGCTGCACCGTCGTCCGGGTCGCGAGGTTGGGAAGCTGGAACGGGATCAGCACCGCGGGCCGCACCCGCGCCGCCCGCGCCCCGATCCGGAACCGCTCCACCGGCTCGAAGAAGTGCACGCCGAGCGGACGCGCCGGGTCGGGGTTCTTGATGACGCGCCGCACGGCTCCATTGGGAGCCGAGCCCATCGCCTCGGAGACTCGCAGCGCCCGGCGGCGCAGCGTGCTCGCGGCGTGTCCCGTGCGCTCCAACAGCTCGCGCACGCACTCGACCGCTGCGCTCGAGAGGCCGGTCCCGTTCGTCGAGGGGGGCAGGTTGAACGGCTCGAGCGGCAGCGCGCCGTCTTCGGTCGTGAGAGCGTTCGCGAGCGTCGACCCGGCGATCAGCCGCGCAATCAGCTCGACCGGCCGCGCCGGGCGGGATGCCGCACGTGTCGGCCCCCAGCTCCAGCGCCAGCGCGCGTCGAACACGTCGAACGCCAGCTCCTCACCGCCAGCCAGGGTGCCGGTGTAGAGCAGGTCGCCCGCGGCGTATCCAAGGGATTGCCAGTAGAGCTCCAGCTCGACGAGCGCGCCGTAACGCACACCGCGTGTCGCGGGGGCGGGCGATTCGAAGAAATCGATCGGCGATTGGCCCGCGAGCGTTGGGTTCGTGGCTTCCGCCTCTTCCTCCAGCGGCAGCACCGCGAGACGGGAGAAGCGCAGCGTGAGGTCGTGACCCACCGTTTCGACCGGGGCCAGCGTCCGCGCGCCGGTCGCGGGCGTCCGCTGCTCAATCGGCGCGGGGAGCAGGGAGGGAGGTGCGGCGACTTCGGCGTTCCCGGCCTCGAGCATCGCCACCGAGATCTCGAGTGGCTCCTCGCTGCGCAACCCCACGCGCAGACGCACCGTCGTCGCGTCGATGCGCGGGATCGGCACGAGTCCCTGGGCGTCGCTCACCCAGTAGCCCGCGGGGTTCCCAGCGGCATCGAGCAGGGAAACGGGGACGCCGGCCGCGGGCGCATGCGAGCCCGGTTGCACGACGCGCAACGGCCAGTTCTGCGTTTCGTTCGGATCGATCATCGGAATGGTGAGAATGAATTAGCCCGGGCGACAGGGCGACGCCAGGGCAGACGCCGTGGTCGCTTGCGAGTCCTATGCCACACTTTTCGCATCACGGACGACGGTCGTGGTGCGGCACGTGCGCCACGGACGCGGGATACATTGTGACGACATGGATCGCATCATCGTACTCGCGTCTGTCGCAAGCGTCGGCGTCGCGGCGAGTGGCGTAGCGCAGTCGCCACGCGCCGCCAATCCCGAGCGACCGACGGTGGCGACCCACGCCTACGCGGTCGCCCCCGGGTGCATCGAAATCGAGCAAGGCATCTCGGCGCGCGGCGCCTCGAATCTCAGCCAGGCCACGAGCTGGGACGTGAACATCAAGATCGGCGTCGCTCCCCATATCCAGCTCGGCATCTTCGGCCCCGGCTACGCGCGCACCGGCGCCGGCCACGGGATCGGCGACTGGGGACTCGCCCTGAAGCTGCGGACCGATCTCTCGGATCGGGTTGCCGTGGCTGTCGTCCCCGCGGTGACCGCACCGACAGGGAAGGAGCAGCTTGGCCTCGGCGCCGGTCGTGCGCTTGGCCAGCTGCCGCTGGTGTTGAGTGTGAACGGCCCCGCAGGAGTGCATGCCGACGTCAACGCGGGCCCGCTCGGCGTTGGGGCCGGTCGGCCGCAATGGCTCACGACCGCGTCGTTCGGCCGGCCCCTGGGAGGGCCTCTCGGTGTGACAGGGGAGCTGTTTCGGATCAGCGCCGGTGCGGCCGGTCCGCGCCAGGCAGGCCTGCTCGGCGCGCTGACTCTGACTCCGGTTCAATGGATGGTGATCGACGCCGGTGGTACGCTCGGGCTGGGATCGGGCAGCCCCGATGTGATCTTCGTCGGTCTTACGACCAATCTGGGACGGCTCTAAAATCGAATGTCCAATGTAGAATGCTCAATGATCAATGTTCATTGAACATTCTACATTGGACATTCTGCAATCGACTTGCTTATTTGCTGAGCGTTATCGGCACACCAATCGAGAGCAGCACGTCCGCATTGAGTTTCGACTTCATCGCCGTCGCGTTGCCATCAGGGTCGAACGAATAGATGTTCGCCTCGAGCGACACATTCAACGCGAATTTCGGCGTGACCGAGGCGCGGACCCCTGCGCCCAGGATCGCCGCGGGGGACGTGACCTTGGTGGTGTCGTTGGCGTGCTCGTTCTTCCAGAACGTCCCG
>DATLVL010000220.1:0-2882 GCA_035577525.1 Gemmatimonadales bacterium
AGCTCGAGCAGGAGGGTTTTGTGTCGACCGAGTGGCGTCAATCAGAAAACAATCGCCGCGCGAAGTACTACGCGCTCACCGCCGCGGGGAAGAAGCAGTTGGCGCGCGAGACCCGCGAGTGGCAGCAAACCGCCGAGCTGATCGCGGCCTTTCTCGCGAGCCCAAGGGAGGCTCCATGAGACAGATCCGCGCTCTGCTCGCGCGACTTGCGGGCGTGTTCACCAAGAACCGCGCCGACGACGATCTCACCGAGGAGCTGCAATCCCATCTCGAGATGGAAACCGCCGAGTTCATCCGGCGCGGCATGGCCCCGGACGAGGCGCGTCGCCAGGCGCTGCTCGCCTCCGGCGGGCTCACGCAGGCGGCCGAAGCCGTTCGCGATCAGCGCGGCCTCCCCTGGCTCGAAAGCGTGGTGGCCGATATCCGCTACGCGTTGCGGACGCTGCGACGCAGCCCGGCGTTCGCGGCCGTGGTGGTGCTGACGCTGGCGCTGGGGATCGGCGCCAACACGGCGATCTTTAGCGTCGTCCATGGCGTGCTGCTGAAGCCGCTTCCCAACCGCGACGGCGACCGGCTGCTCTATCTGCGGCAGTCGGCCGACGGCCCGGGGCAGGCCAACATCTCGTTTTCCGTGCCGGAGGTGCACGACCTCCGCACCGGCGTGCCGTCGTTGGGCGGCATCGCCGAGTACTCTCCGTGGAACCTGACCCTGCAAGGCGACAACGACGCGGTGCGCCTCGACGTGGGACTCGTGACGGGGAACTATTTCGACGTCATGGGGCTCGCGCCGGTTCTGGGCAGGCTGACGCGCCCCAGCGACGACGGCCCCGGTGTGCCGCCGGTCATGGTGCTCACGCACGACTTCTGGGTCAAACGCTTCGGCGGCGATCCCGCCATCGTCGGCCGGCTGGTGAAGCTGGACGGCCAGTCGGTGACGGTCATCGGCGTGCTCCAGCAGGCGCCCTTCTTCCCCGATCGCATCGATGCGCTGCTCAACATGGTGGTGAGCCCGCATCACGTGAGCGCGATGATGGTACAGAACCGGTCGCACCGCATGACCGAAGTGGTCGCCCGGCTCGCACCGGGAGCCACGGTGGCGCAGGCGCGGGCGGAAGTCGCCGCGGTCTACGCCCGCCTGCAACGTGACTACGCGGAAGCGTATGACCCCGGATCCCACTATCGCATCGCGGTCACGCCGTTCAAGGAGGCGCTGGGCGAGCGCGCCCGGCTGACGCTCTGGCTCCTCATGGGAGCCGCCGCGTTCGTCATGATCATTTCCGCCGCCAACGTCGCCAACCTGACGCTGATGCGCGGCGTGCGCCGGGAACACGAGCTGGTAGTGCGCGCGGCCCTGGGCGCGGGCGTCGCCCGGCTGCGGCGGTTGTTGCTGGTCGAGAACCTCGTCCTCACCTTGTTCGGCGCCATGTTCGGCGTGTTGATCGCACTGGTCGGCGTGCGGCTGCTCATCTCGTTGGCGGCGCGGTATTCGCCCCGCGCCGGCGAGATCCGGCTCGATGGCGTCGTGCTCGGCTTCACGCTCGTGTTGTCGGTGGCGCTCGCCCTGCTGCTGTCGTTCATCGCGTCCCTGCCCCGGGAAGGTGCTTTCGCCTCCTGGATCTCCGCGGGCGCGCGGCGGATGAGCGGATCGTTGCGCAAGCAGCGGCTGCAGCGCGGACTCGTCGTGGCGCAGGTCGCCGTGTCCGTCGTGCTGCTCGCCGGCGCCGGCCTGCTCACCCGCACGATGATCCGGTTGTCCGAGGTGGATAGCGGTCTCAGGGCCGAGGAGGTATTGGCGATGGATGTGCCGCTGCTGCAGCTGAGTGGCGGCCCGAGCAGCGGAAACGACCCGATGGCGTGGTTCCGGCACATCATGGAGCTCGACGTCGCCGCCAAGCAACAGTACGAGCGCATGCGGAGCGAAATCCAGGCACTGCCCGGTGTCACCGAAGCGGGATTGGGCTCCAGCATCCCACTGGCCGCGGCGATGATGACCTTCGATGTGAAGGCGGAGGGCCAAGCCCTTGCCGTGGGCGAGGCTATGCCGCGCGCCGACATCCGCACGGCCAGCCCCGAGTACTTCCGTGCCGCGGGGATTCCGCTCCTCCTGGGTCGCGAGTTCACCAGCACCGATCGCGAAGGGTCGGAGCTCGTGGTGATCGTCAACAAGACATTCGCCGACAAGTTCTTCCCCGGTGACGACCCGATCGGAAAGCGGATCGCGTGGACGGGCCCGCTCCTCAAGCTCAGTCCCATCAGCGGTGACTGGCGCACCATCGTCGGCGTCACCGGCACGACCCGCGACGGGGGGCTGGACGCGGAGCCCCGGGCTTCGGTGTTCATGCCGTTCACACAGATGTTGTCGATCGGCGGCGCGCTGGTGATCCGTGCCGACAGCAACGCCCCGGGGCTGGTCGCCGCGGCCACGCGCATCGTGCATCGCATCGCGCCGGCCGCGCCGATCGTGAAGGTGCTGACGCTGGCCCAAATCAAGGACCAGAGCGTCTCGCCCCGGCGTCTTAACGCCGAGCTGATTTCCTCGTTCGGCATTCTGGCGCTGATCATCGCCGCGGTGGGGATCGCCGGCGTACTGGCCTTCTCCGTGAGCGCGCGCACCAACGAGATCGGCATCCGCATGTCGCTCGGCGCCGATCGCGGCCGGGTGCAGCGCATGATCCTCGAGGAAGGCGGCGTGCTGTTGGCACTGGGTCTCGTGTTGGGCGTCGCCGGCGCCTGGTTCGCGTCCGGTCTGATCCGCGGCCTGTTATTCGGCGTCGCCCCGCACGATCCTGTGACGCTCGCCGGAGTCGCGGGCCTGATGGCAGCGATCGGCATCCTCGCCTGCTGGATCCCGGCGCGCCGCGCCTCGCGCATCGACCCGGTGA
>DATLVL010000221.1:0-4845 GCA_035577525.1 Gemmatimonadales bacterium
CTCCCACGGCTCCTGCACGGGGCTGCCCACGGCAGCGACGGTGCTTGCGTGAGCACGACGACGAAGATTGTTCTCGGCGGCGCCGCCGCGCTGGCGCTCTACTACTGGTGGACGCACCGCACGCCGTGCGGCTGCCACGACAACCCCGCGGCGGCCGGCACCGGCGCGACCGCGCAGCAGCTCTCGAGCCTGAACGGCGCGGCGCAAGGGACGACCACCGTCGGCCCCGTGCTCACCGCCGGACTCGGCGCGCCCATGCTCGGCTCGACGCCCTCGGAGGTTTCGCAGGTTGGCAACGGCGGCGCCCCCGTGGGCACGCTCGGGTTTCTGTCCAGCGTTCGCCGGTCGATTGCCGCCGTGAGCGCACCGAAGCCCGCGCCGCCTGCGCCGTCCTCGCAGATCGGCGAGCCCACCGTGCTCGGGGGCGTGGGCGTTCAGGGCACGAGCCCGAGCGGACAACCCTACATCATCGGTGTTTCGTGAGCTCGACGGCGAAGACGATCCTCATCGTCGGCGGCGTGGGGATCGGCGTGTTTCTCGTTGCGCGGGCGCTGACGCCTTCCACGTCCCTGCCCAAGAGCTCGGCGGCCTCGAGCGTGCCCAACGTGCTCGGCGGCCTGGGGTCCGCGTTCGGTTCCGCGTTCGCGACGGCACTCGGCACCGCCGGCGCCAAGAACCAACCGACCACGTCGCAGCCAACCGTCCCGGGCACCGACAGCGCCGCGGTGTACACGCCTGGCGAGAGCTTCGGCGACTACACCACAGGCCTATTCGGCCCCGGTATCAACCCCGATGGCACGGGGAGCGACGCGTGACGACCAAGACGTGGCTACTGCTCGGGCTGTCGTTCGCAGCGGGCGCGTTCGTGGGCATCGAGATCTGCAAGTACTACGCGAAACAGCGGGTGCAAAGCGGCGTCGACAGCCTACTCGGTTCGCTGCACCTCGGCGGCGGCGCGATTCAGGGATTCGCGGATCAGTACATCGTCCCCAGCGCGGTGAGCTGACCCATGGGCTGGATCACCGGCACCGACGGCGCGACCCTCGGCCCCGAAGGGCTGTTGCCGATCCCCGACGGGATGAGCGCACAGGAGCTGCACGATCGCCTTGCGCTCGCGATCGCCTACCTCGCGAACTGGAAACGCGCGGCTAGCGGCGCGGCCGACGAGTCGATCTGGGACACGCGAATCGATCAGACCGCGGCGCTTGTGCAGGCGGCGCAGGAGGCGATGGACCCTGCGCTGCTGTTCCCCGGGAACGCCGAGCTCGCCAGTTACAACGCGGCGGCGAGCTCGTACGTGCAGCTCTACGCGGACTTTCAGCTCAACGCTGCTTCGCTGCCGCGACCGGGCCTGCTATCGCAGGTGCCGGACTTCCTGTCGACGGTGACGGAGTACCCGTTCCAGCTCGTGCAGGGCGTCGCCAACGCCGCGGGCGACGTCGCCGGCTCGACCGTGCGCAAGCTGATCTACGAGCTCTGGCCCGCGCTCGCGCTCGCGGGCGTCGCTCTCGGGCTCTACCTGTTTTGGCCGGGCGTCAAGCGCGTGGCCGGGAGCGTGGGCGCGTGATCCTCGGCGGCCCCCCCGACAACTTCCTTCCCGAGACTGCGCCGGGCGCGCGGCAATGGGATCGCGGCAGCCCGTCCGGGTTCTCCGGCCCGCGGCGCATCTACATGCCGACGCCGATCATCCTCGTGCGCTTTTTGGCGGGCGCGGAGGGCTCGGCGAACGTCGTCTTCGACGTCCCGACGCCGGACTCGCGCGTGCGGGTGAAGTTTTCGCTGTTGGGCGTCCCTGATTCGGGGTTTCAGCCCAATTATCTCGCCGCCAAGACGCTGTCGCTGTGGATCGCCGCCTACGACGGCAACCGCATCCCGATCACCGATCTCGACGTCAACGGCACCCAAAGCCACCAGGGTGCGCCGGTGACGATCCCAACGAACGCCGGCCTCGGCGGCTACTCGAAGGAAATGGTCACGGCTGCCGATGGCGTGCAGGGCGTGGTTACGGCCACCAGCGGCGTGGACGCGACGAACGGCACGCTGCAGCTGCTCACGCGGTACCAGCCGGAGGCGGGGTTCTCGCCGTCCGAAGAAGAGTGGGAAGAGATCAAGCGCCAAGCCACGCCGGGCAGGGTAGGCCAGATCGCCACGGTGCAGTGAGGTCGTGACGTGGAACGCCGCACCGTCTACTTGCTCGGCGCCGGCGCGGCACTCGGCGCGGGCGCCTGGTGGCTGGCGAGCCGCGAGCCCGGAGGGTGGCTGGGAACAGCCTCACAGGTCGTGAACGACGTGCTCAACGCGATCGTCAAGGGCGCGCGCCTGACGCGAGCTCCGTACGACACGACCACCGGCGTTGTGCCAGGGTCCCCGGCAGACCTCGCAGCTTCCTGCGGCCTCGACGTCGAGACGTATTCGCTCGCGCGGATGATCTCGAGCGAAGAGGGCCGGAGCAACAACACGATCAAGGCGGCGGTGGCGCTGGCGACGATCAACTACGCCACGCGGCGCGGCGAAGGGATCACCGCGCTCGTGACTCGCGCAAAGACGCCGGCGCACTCGGGGAGCTACGGGACGCAGGCGAACATCGATGAGGACAACGGCGGGCGCGCGGTACACGGTCCGTCCGACCGCTATTGCTCCACGGCTCTCGATCCCTACATGGGAGACGCCGAGATCGCCGGTCAGTGCATCTCGGGTCAGATCGCCGACTTCACCGGCGGCGCCCTGGGGTTCGACCGCTACGGCCAGGAGAGCGACCCAGACAAGGTGGCAGCGAACCGCGCGGCGGATGGACTGGTTGAAATCTCCGTGCCTGGCATCGACCGCGAAACGGACGGAATCCGCTTTTGGGGGCCCGCCTAGTGGGCTTCCTCGGCAGCGCCGACTCCGGACTCGGCAGCGTCGACACAGCGTCCGAAAGCGCGGGGGGCGCGGGAGGCGGCGGCGGAACTCTGCTGGGCGTGGTCGCAAAGTTTTCTGGCGCGATCATCACCAGCGCCGGCGGGGCGACCTTCACCCAGCTCGGCGATCCCGGTAGCCAGCCGCTCATCAACTCGAACTCGTCGAACAACACGGAGTATCCCACCTCCGCGCGGAGCATCTCTGTCCTGTGGGTTTTCGCGAGCACGGGGAACGGCGCGACCCCCTACACCGTGACGCTCTACAAACGTCCGGCCGGGGGAGCTCTCGCGGCGACCACGATGCAGGTCACAGTCCCGGGCGGCGCCGCCGTCGGCGCCACCTTCAGGGACTCCGCACATCCGGTGACCTTCGCGGACGGCGACTCCTACGCCGTGCGCGTGGACTCCGCCGCCACCGGCGAAGGAAATAAGTTCGTACTGGCTCAGCTCGAGGGTCCGCCCCCGGCAGCTATCCCGAGCAGCACGCTGGCCGCGACAGGTACGACCACCGGAACGACTCCCTTGAGCGGGATCGTCTCGGGTACCCTGGCCCGCGGAACGCTGGCGAGTGTGCAGCTCGGCGGGGGCGCATCGAATCAGGCTGCGTATTTTCAGCTCACGGACAACTCGGCGCGCACCGTCGACAACGTAACCGTGGTAACCGCCGCCGGTCGCGCTGGTGCTCAGTGGATTCGGCAAGCACTCCCACCCGCCGTCTCTCCCGATCTGACTTCGTGGGCAATCGACACAGGCGCTGGCGACGACATCGTCAACACGGGCGCGCCAGGCTCGCCGCTGAAGACAGTTTCCGAACTCGCGCGCCGGCTCGCCTGGAGAACGATCAGCTCCGCAGTGACGTCAACGCTCACGGGCAACATGGCCGGCACCGATCTGCCCGCCTTCACGTTCAAGCTCGCCTTTGGCGGTTCGTTCAACCTGGCTGGTGTCCCGACGGTCATCTACACCAGCACCTTTACCGGAGTCACGCACACCACGGCAGCCCCCGGCACCACCGACGAGACAGTGACGGACGCCGCGGTTCCCGGCGGCAGTTTCACGGCAGCCGGCGCGCTGGCCAACGGCGTGATCGGATTCGACAGCACTAGCGGCGGATATTTCTGGTTTGCAAAGGACCAAGGCGCGACTACCGCGCGCATTTCTACGCCGAGCGTGGCCACCGCAAACGGACACACGTACCAGGCCCAGACTCTTCCGCAGATCAACCCGATTCGCTTCACCGAGTGCGATCGACAGAGCGGCACGGCCATCGTGCTCGCACTCGTCTACGATCCGACGGCGTCGCACTTCTGGGATACGCTTGCCCCGGGGCGATTCGATCGCGTTTGGCTGACGACTCCCAACCTCGGCGGCTCCACCTTAAGCAACTGTTGCCTCACAGGTTCGTGGCTCACTCGCGTTGACGCCCCCGAGGCGCGGCTCACCTTCTCGAACGGCGGGCTATGGAGGGGCACGGGAACCGAGCTCGCGATCCTGCAGATTTCGCAGTCGACGATCCAGGGCACCGTGACTCTGCAGGCGATGGGTATGCAGGTGCAGGGCGGATTTTGCAACATCGCCGCTGACATCCGCGGATACGACTACACCAACGCGGTGGCCACGAGCGCGCTAGTCTCCACCGCCTATTGGGGGATCATCTACTGGAGCCTAGGGGCGCTTACCGCGGCCAACGTCGGCGCGACAAGCTTTCTCATGTCCGCGGACAAGTTCTCGCAGATCGGCTACCTCGCCTCCCCGATTTGCGTCGCCGGCTCGACGGCGAATGCGACCCCCATCAACATCGGGGGCACCGGGGCGATCTCGGTCGCCGCGCTGACCGGCGGCGGGGGCGTCGTGAATGCGCAACAAAACGGAATTTTCAACTCTACATGAGAACCTTGCTCGAGATCGCCACGTCGGATCGCGCGCTTCTGGTGGCGTTCGCGGC
>DATLVL010000222.1:0-2316 GCA_035577525.1 Gemmatimonadales bacterium
CCCGTGGAAGATGAACTTCCGCAGTTTCTGGCCCCAGCCCGCGATGCCGCCGTCGGGTCGTCGCGCCTGGCGGATCACCTGCTCGCCGCAGAGGTTGTCCAGACGATGGTTGAGCACGCTGACGTGGCCGTCGGTGGCGCCGAACAGGTCGGTGAGCGGGGCCAGCATCGGCACGGCCACCAGGTCGATGTCGCCGACGGTCGGGGCCTGGCGGCGAATGCTGCCGCAGACGTGGAGCTGCTCGCATGACGAGCCGATCAGGTCGACCAGTTCGTCGGCCAGTTCGCGGGCGACGGCCAGCGGGACGCGCTCGACAGCCTGGCTCACGGGAGCCGCCCCGCGACCAGCCAGACGACACCGTGAACGATCGCCACGGCCAGACGCAGCAGCAGGCCCGATAGGATCAGCCACGCTAAGACGGCAGCCGCAACGCCGAGAAAGAACCCGACGATGGTGCCGTCGTCGTAGGCGGCGCGGCGCGCCGACTCCAGGCTGTTGCGGCGGTACGGTTCGAGCGACATCACGCGAGAGTCGAGACACAACGGCGTGCGGTCGGGCTCGTCAGCCCACAGTTCGAGACGGCGCATGGCAGGCCACCTCCGCGAGAGTACGCGGCACTGACCGCTCGGACTCTTCAGCGGCCGCGCGGGCCTCGGCCGCCTTGAGCAGCACGCGCGCCAGCGCATCGACGAGCCGGTCCATCTCGCTATCGTCGATCCTGGCGAAGATCGCCGCCGCGCGGCCTTCGTGGTCCCGGTCAGGACGCATAGCACGGCCCTCCACATGGGGCACGGGAGCAACGGGCGGTTAGCGGACGACGAGCCCGTCCAGCTCCGCAGCGGCAAGTGGCGCGATGTCCCCGAGCGGGACGTGGAGCGCCTTGGCGATCTTGACCCAGGTCCCGAGCGTGCCGGCCCGCCCGTGCCAGGCGTCGTTCACCGTCTGATAGGCGAGACCGGTCCGCCGAGCGATCTCGTTCTGTGAAATGCCGAGCCGTCCGGCAACAGTAGCAAGGTCGGACGACGCCGACAGCGACGCGCTGAACAGAACCATGTGAGCCATCCACAACGATGCCGAAGGCGCTACAAGCGGCGCGAACACGACGGCTCTACCACCGGGACCTATGACGATACTCACCAGAAACGCGATAGGCAATACGTGGCCTATCTACTCACTAGTGATGTTCTGGGCGCAGTACGTAGACTGATGTACACAACTCGCGTGCGAATGGGCAGTGCATGGCTGACGAGTCCGGGCGCCCGCTGGCGGACGCATACGCCGCATGGGCCATGTTGCGAGGCGTCACGGTCACCGACGTCCAACGGGCGAGTGGTCTGGCTCGCCATACCATCGAGAATGTTCGCGACGCTGGTGGGCGGCGGCCTAAGCGCGCCACGTTGCGACGGCTCGCGGTCGGGCTCGCGACCGATCCGGGGCCTGGGCGCTATCATGAAGACATTATGAAAAGAGCGTACCGCGACCTCTCGCTCGCGGCCGGCTACGGCGACCCGAGCGTGGATGACGCGCGGTCGCTGATGGACCTGGCGCTCTACTATCGCTTTCGGAGCGCGGCGACCGCGCACGTCTGGGCGTCGTTGATGGACCGCCTCGACGCTGTTGACGCCGAGACGCTGCGTGAGCTATTTGCTTCGCTAGAGTCAGTCAAGCAAATGAGCCACCCTACCGAGTAGAGAGGCCCATCTGGACTAGAGCGTAGCCCGTTCGGGCTATTCTTTCACGTCCGCCCAAAGTGGGGCGGATCGTGCACTGGCAGGATCAGGCCGAGTGAGCCAGGGAGCGGGGCGATTCAGTGGGTGCGTTGGTTCGAGTTGACAACCGGGTTCTACCGGAGTGGTCAATGCTGACCAAGTTCTCCGAGCCAGACAGCTCCGCCGCCGCCCAGAACGCCTGCCGCCCCAGCGGCGTCCAGACCGGCCGCGCCTCATACCGACCACGCCCAAGCTTGACCGGCTCCACGTACTCAAGCATCACACCATACACATCACGCTGCGCGCTCACGCCACCGGATTCGAGCGCCGCCGCCCACTCGGACATCCCACGCATGATCGTTTCCAGGCTGAGCACCTCACTCCGCGACGGTTGCTGCTGCACTCGCGCGATCTCACGGTCGAGCGCCGTCAACTCGTCGCTCAGCTCCGCGCGCGTCAGGTCATACGCCTCGCGGTCGAGCACGCCGTCGATCAGCAGCGTCGACGCCGTGGCGATCCGCTTCCGCGCCTTCTCACGCTGCGCGAGAAGCCCCGGAAGCCGTGACCGCCCGTCGGTATCGGCCGCCTCTCGCTGGCGCCGCTCAAC
>DATLVL010000223.1:0-3089 GCA_035577525.1 Gemmatimonadales bacterium
CGATCGCGGCGCCGATCTGCCCCGCCTGCCCCACACCGGTGACGAGCGCCACCTTGCCGGTGAACGACGCGCCCTGATCCACTACCCGTCCTGGGCCGCAGCGACGATGTCGTCCACCGCAGGCGCGCCGCGCTGGCCGAAGCGCACCATCCCGTCCGTGCCCACGACGTAGACCGTACGGGCAACGCCGCGGTCGTCTTCCTTGAGAGCGTGATACGCCCGGGCGATCGCGCGGTCGGGATCGGAGAGCAGCGGAAAATTGAACCGCATCTTCTCGACGTACTTCTTGTGGGCGTCGGTCGACGCCGGATTCACGCCGAAGGGCTGGATCCCGGCGTTCTCGAATTTGGTCATCTCATCGCGCACGGCGGAGAGTTGGCGGTTTCACCCGGGAGTGTTGTTGCCCGGATAGAACACCAGGGCGACGGGCCCGCGACGCAGCAGGTCGGCCAGGCGATAGGTCTTTCCATCCGACGCCGGAGCCTCAAACGCCGGAGCACGCGAACCGATCGCGAGCGGCTCACTCATAGTTACGGTTTCTCCTTACGTAGTCTCACCGTACGCCTCCATACGCTTTTGTCCTTCGCGTCTCCAACTCTTCCAACCACTCGAACGGAACGTCCATCCCCCCCAACGGCGCATGCGCGCCACCCGTATCTCCTTCGCCATGCCAGTCCGATCCTCCGGACACGGCGAGGCCGAGCTTGGTCGCCAGTTTCGTGAGCCGCGTTTCGACGTGCTTGGGATGACTGGGATGGCGCACTTCGATGCCGTCGAGGCCTTCCATCATCAGAGCAATGAGCTGCGGTTCCTGCCCGCGCTCGCCCAGATGGGCTGCGAGCACGAGTCCGCCGCCCTGATGCACCAGGTCCGCCACCTCACGCAGCGTCGGCAGTGTTTTTTCTACGAAGGCCGGGCGGCCGCGGCCCAGAAACCGGTCGAACGCCTGCTCGAAATCGTCGACCACACCGGCGTCGACCAGGGCGCGCGCCACGTGCGGCCGCCCCAGCGACCCGGATCCCGCCTGGTAGGCGAGATCCTCGAGATCGATCTCGACGCCGAGGTGTTGCAGTTTCTCCACCATCTGCGCACCGCGCCGCTGCCGCGCCGCGCGTGCCCCCGCAAGAAACTGCTCGAGGGTCTGATCGCCGACCGGAAGGAAGTACGCGAGCAGGTGCATTTCCCCCCACGGTGCCCGTACGCTGAACTCGCAGCCCGGGACGACGCGGACCCCGAGGTCACTACCAGTCGTCTGGGCAAGGGCGATCCCGGCAAGGGTGTCGTGATCGGTCAACGCAATGGCGCTGAGCCCCACGGCCTTGGCGCGCTGCACCACCGCGTCCGGACTGGCCTGGCCGTCCGACGCGGTGGAATGACAATGCAGATCAACGCGCGCCGTAGGCGCCTTCCGGGGCGGTCCAAGCCGGCTGCGATTGGTGGAACAGCCCGAGCAGCTCGCGGTCCGACAGGTCGCGCAGCGCAGCGTCGGTGCGGCGCACGCCCATCGGCGTGTAGCGTGTGAAGCGGCGTTTGCGCTCGGGGCCGGTGCCGAGCTGGAACATCAGGCCGTATTGATCCTGACCATAGACCGTGGGGCGGCCCGAGGGATACACCGACCACTCCTGGCTTTCCACGGTGACCGATCGCGGCGGCATCAGGCCTCCGCTCCGGCGGCGAGCGACACCTCGCTCCACAGCTCCCAGGCGTCGGGAGCGTACGTTACGAGGCTCTGCAGCCGCTTCTCGAGCTTGGTCTCTTCGGGCAGTCGCGAGGCCTGCGCGCGGTGCGACATCTCCGTCTGGCTCTCCGAGAACTCGATGAACAGCCGCGGGTCCTTCGCGTTGCGGAACACCCAGATGCGCTGTCCGCGCGCGTCAGCGAACTGCATAAGCTCGCGCAACGTCGCGAGGTAATCGAGCTCGTTCGCGGCGGGAACCCGCACGCGCGCCGCCGTCAGCACCTTCGGCATCGCTACATCTCCTGCTCGGGGAAGTTCTGCAGCGTGGTCTTGACGTCGGCCAGGAACTTGTCGGCGTCGGCGCCGTCGACGACGCGGTGGTCGTACGACATCGTCAGCATCCCCATCGTGCGGATTGCGATCGCGTCCGCCCCGTCGTCCTGCGTCACGACCTTGGGGCGCTTCTCGATCGCGCCGACGCCGAGGATCGCGACCTGCGGCTGATTGATGATCGGGATGCCCGCGTACGGACCGAAGCCGCCGGGATTGGTGATCGTGAACGTGCCGCGCTGGATCTCGTCGGGAGAAAGCTTCTTCGTGCGGGCGCGCTCGCCGAGGTCGTTGATGGCGCGCGCCAGGCCGAGCAGCGACAGCTCGTCGGCGTGTTTCACGACGGGTACGATCAGCCCCCACTCGAGCGCCACGGCGATGCCGATGTTGATGTCGTTGCGGTAAATCGTGCTTTCGCCCGACACCGCGGCATTGATGATCGGATGCTTGCGCAGGTTCGCGGCGCACGCCTTCGCGATGAACGCCAGGAAGGTGAGGTTGACGCCGCGCTCGGCGTAGGACGCCTTGTGCCTGGTGCGCAGCCGCGCCACCTGGGTGTAGTCGATTTCGAAGAAGCTGGCGACGTGCGCCGAGACGCGCCGCGACATGATCATGTGATCGGCGGTGATCTTGCGGATCTTGGACCATGGCGCGACGCGATCGCCGGGCCATGGCTCAGTAGCGGGGTGCTCGATGCCGGCAGGTGCCAGGGGTCGGGTGCCGGGTGTCGGGGCGGTACGAGCAGGGGCCTGTTCGATGAAACCGAGGATGTCCTGCTTGGTGACGCGGCCCGCGAACCCCGTCCCCGGGATTTGCGAGATGTCGACCTGATGCTCCGCGGCGATCTTGCGCACCAGCGGCGTGGACTTCCGGCGCAGCCGATCCTCCGCGGTCTCGCCATTCCCGCCCGCGGCCACCGGAGCCGGTGCCGGCTGCGGCGCGGGACGTGGTGCAGCCGGTGTGGGACTCGGGGCGGGCGCGGGCGCCGCTTTCGCGGCAGGCGCGGGCTCCGGCTTGGGAGCGGGCGCGGCCGGTGCCGCCGCTGGTGCGGATGCCGTGGCGCCCTTCTCGGTCTCCAGCA
>DATLVL010000224.1:0-11748 GCA_035577525.1 Gemmatimonadales bacterium
GCCCTCCTGGCCGACTTCGGCATCGCCCGCGCTGGAGCCACGCCTGGCAAGCCCACCGTCACCGAAGTCGGCCTGGCGCTCGGTACGCCCCAGTACATGAGCCCCGAGCAGGCGAGTGGCGACCAGAACCTGGGGAGCGAGAGCGACGTGTATTCGCTCGCGTGCGTGCTGTACGAGATGCTCACGGGCGCACCGCCGTTCGACGCCGGCAGCCCGCGCGCCACGATGGCGCAACAGATCTCGGAGACCCCCCGCCCACTGCGCTCGCTGCGTCCGGAAGCCCCCACCACCATCAGTCGCGCCGTCGAGCGCGCCCTGGAGAAGGAGCCGGACGCCCGCTTCTGCAGCGTCGTCGAATTCGTCGCGGCGCTGAACGCCCCGCCGACCGACGACGGCGCCACGCCAACGGTCACTCCGCGCAGCATCGCGGTGTTGCCGTTCGTCAATGCCAGCCCCGATCCCGAGAATGAGTACCTCTCGGACGGCATCACGGATGAGCTGATCGACCTGCTGGTCAAGGTCGACGGACTACGAGTGGCGTCGCGCACCTCGGTGTTCGCTCTCAAAGGCAAGCCGCAGGACATTCGCGCCATCGGGGCCCTGCTCGGCAGCGCTGTGGTACTCGAGGGGACGGTGCGTAAGGCCGGCGACCGGCTGCGCATCACCGCACAGCTGACGTCGACCGATGACGGGCGGTTGCTCTGGTCGCAGCGCTACGACCGGCAGCTCGACGACGTCTTCGCCATTCAAGAAGAGATCGGCCGCACCATCGTCGGGACGCTGCGGGCCACGTGGTTCGCCGATCTGGCGGCGCCCGCGACGCGGCGCCACACCACGAACGTCAAGGCGTACGCCCTCTACCTGAAGGGCCGCTATGCCTGGAACAAACGCACCGCCGAGGGCGTCACCGAGGCGATCGCCTCGTTCGAGCAGGCGATCGTCGAGGATCCTCGCTATGCGGCGGCCTACGCCGGGCTCGCCGACTCGTACTCGCTGCAAATCGACTACCGCAACGTTCCGGTTCGGGAAGGACACGAGCACGCGAAGGCGTACGCCCGCAAAGCGCTGGAGCTGGACGAGACACTGGCGGAAGCCCATGCCTCGCTCGCCTGGAGCACGTTCATCTTCGATTGGGACTGGGACCGCGCTGCCCGGGAATTCCGCCGCGCCATCGCACTGGACCCGCACTACGCTTCAGCGCGGCAGTGGCACGCCTTCATGCTCGCCTCGCAGGGCCGGCTCGAGGAGTCGGTCACTGAAGTCCTCATGGCGCAACAGCTCGATCCGACGTCGATTTCGGTGCGGCGCAGCGTCGGGTGGGCGCACTACTATGCGCGGCGCCACGACCAGTCCCGCTATCACCTGCTGCGTGCCATCGCATTGAACCCCACTGCAGCGGAGACCTACCGCATCCTGGCGCTCACCTACACCGAGCAAGGCGACCTGGTCGAGGCGGAGCGCGTGGCGCGCGAGGCGTTGGAGCTGCCCGCGGCCGGGAGTTACACCCTCGCCACGCTGGGTTTCATCCTGGGCCGCTCGGGCAAACTCGACGCCGCGCGGCTGGTATTAGCCGATCTCGAGCGGCGCGAGGCCGCTGAAGGCTATGTCTCCCCTGTCGCCTTTGCGACGATTCACCTCGGGATGAACGAGTGGGGACGTGCGTTGCCGTGGATCGAGCGCGCCTACGACGACCGCCGCGGGTGGATGGCGTATCTGCGAGTCAATCCGGTCCTCGATCAGGTACGCCGGGAGCCGGAGTTCGAAACCCTGGTGCGGCGCATGCGCCTGTAGCACCGTGCAGGAGCGGATCCGATCCTCGCGCACCCTCCGCAAGCGCCCCACGTCACGCGACTGGCGCGGGCGCTGGGTCCGCGGGCTCGGGACGGGGCGGCGCGACGCCGACGACAAACGTGTTCCGCACACGGCGCGACCGGAACATGTAGGAGATCCACAAAGCCGTGCTGATCAATACGCCGGTATGTTGGGCGACGTCGTTGCCATGTCGCCCGTCGAGCGCCGGAATGGCATGCGCCAGGATGAGATCGAGCCATGTGAACACGGCACGCCCCGCGACGTAGATCACGAACAACGCCGGGAACCAGCGATGCCGGCGAAAGAACAAGACCGCAAGCTGCACGCCGAACACCACCAACGCGATGTTGAGCACGAGCTCCAGCAACAGTGTGGGGGCCCACAACGCATCGTATCCCGACGCGCCGGGGATCGTGAGCCGTGCCCACGACGTCGCCGTATAGGTCGTGGACGTCTTCGCGATGCTATAGAGGGCGCGTAGCGGCTGGATCGTGAGGCCGATCGCCACCAGTACCAGCCACCCCCCGAGACCCCGTGGATCGTCTGGACGCGCTGCCGGCCCGCGCGGCCATGCGGGCGGCGCGGTGCGGCTGATCCAGACGACGCCGAGCACCGCCAGCCCGAGCGCGAACAATGCCGTGAGCAGCACCGGCCAATTCACCTCCTGGGGATTCGACCACGTCGCCCGGTCAGCGGAGTTTGGGGGCGTCACGGAAAAGGTGAGCAGCTTGCGCGCACGGCTCAGCTTGCTCAGATGATTCGCCGCGTCTGCCGCGTCCACGTGGTCCGCCACCGTCTCGTACTCGTAGCTCAGCATCAGCTGCCGCCCGGTCGCTTTGATGGTCCGGGTAAACCGCATGGCGGGCGTCGTGATCGTTTCCGTGCGCGGGGCGATGTTCCATCCCTGAGTCAGGTCCGCCTCGATCGTGTAGATGATGTGGACCGGATATGCGACGTCGAGCGGCATCGTCCGCGTTGCGCCCGAGCCGGTGGGCAACGAGCGCGAGAGCTCGAGCGGCTCGAACGTCCCTACGTATTCGCTGTCGTCCTGGACCGATGGGTGCCAGAACTCGGGGACCCGGTATTGCTCCCGGGTATGGATGTCGTTGTGCGCTTCGTCGTCCTCCGCCGTGGGAGGCTGCTCGGACTGAATGGCCGGATAGAGCTCGGCGTAGTAGTCCTCGTAGCGACGCTGCAGCTCCTGCGCCGAGTTTTCGCGCATCGAGCTGCGGATGCCGTCCGCTGCCGAGCCGCTGTAGCGGGTATTCACGGTCATCGTCGCCGCGCTGTCGACACCGTGGAGCTGCAGCGCGACCGTGATCTCGGTGAGTGGCTTCGCGGTGGCCACCGCGGGAATCGGCAGGAGCGAATCCGACGTCCCCCCGAGCACGAGCGCGGCGCCGAACACAGGGGTCGCGCTCTCGAGCGTGCCGCGCTGGTATAACTCCGTCGGGTCCACCCAGTACGTCCGCCCGCCAATCTCGGCCTCGACGATGGCGTGATCGAACAGGTCGGCGGTCGGCGCGAACCGCCCGATGTGCTCCAGGTATCCCGTGCTGACGAGCGCCACGTGCGCCGTCACACCGAGCTGGCGCAGTAGCATCACCAGCAGCAGCGCCTTGTCCTTGCAGTCGCCGTAGCGCCGCTGCACCACGGCACCGGGGGCGGCCGGTTTGTGCGAGTTGACGCCGATCTCCACGCCGAGGTAGCGGACTTCGTCCTGCACCCAGCGCAACGCCGCTACAGCCGCATCGGCGGAGCTCCGCGTGCTCGACCGAATGGTCGCCAGCGGCGCGGCGAGCGATGCCGGTGTGACTCCGTCGGCAACGCTCGAGAACAGGGAGTCTCCCCACGCCGCGACCGCCCGCCAGGTCGGAAAGTCGCTCAGCTGCAGCTCGGGGAAGGGATCGTACCAGGACGGCAGATCGGCATCGAGCACCCGGGGCGGGACGTTCGTCGCCTGCCACTCGTACTCGACGTACGGTCCCGCGGGCCGGATGACCGGCTCCAGCCCCGTGGCTTCCTTCCGGATGTAGAGTCGCCGGGTACTCGGCCAGAGGAGACGAAACTCGAGGCGCCCGAGCGGCACGTCGGACTGCACCACAATCGAGCTCATGTAGTGCGAGCCGAAAACGGGATTCCCACCGCGGAGCGTGTAGCTGTATTCGACGACGTCGCCCTGGCGCACGTCCTCCATCAGCAGAATGAGCGACAGCGACCCGTCGTAGACCTGATAGTCCACGCGCGACTCCCGCTGCACCACCCGGATGCGACTCGCCCGCAGCTCGTCGATGGGGCGGCCGCCCCGCAGGATGCGAACGGTATGCAGGATCAGCTGCTGATACGACGAATCGAAAACGATCTCGATCTGCGAGTGCTCCTGAACGGCCTGCTTGTCCAGCAGCCAATAGGCGATGTGGTGGAACATCGTGCGGCCGGCCGGGTCGACCCGGTCCTGGCGGTCATCGAGCAGCAGCTCGTAGCCGTAGGTGACGCGGCCGGCCGGCGGGCTCCCACTTTGCGCAACGGGAATGGCTTTGACCCAGCGCTCCGCTGGTCCGATTGCGTACGCCCGTTGGGCCGCGGCGTCCGCGCTGGCGGCGAGCAAGAGTGCCGCGGCTGCGACCTGGGCGCGCATGTTACGGCACGACGGGCAGGACGATGTGCGACGGGAAGCGTGCCGACCCGTAGACCCGCTGCATCGCCTTGACGTAGTCCACGGCCTTCGCCTGGTAGATGCTGGACACGAATTTCTGAGGGTTGCGGTCGATGATGGGAAACCACGTCGACTGCACCTGCACCATGATGCGGTGGCCCTTGAGAAAGACATGGTCGTGGTCGCGCAGCGGGACATGCCACAGCCGCGGACTGTTCGGTACCAGCGCTTGCGGCCGCTCGAAGCTCGCCAGGTACCGGCCGCGCCGCACGTCCATCGCGATCGGCAGCTCGTAGCCGTTCATCGAGCGGGCGAACGCCGCGGGCGCGGGACCGGCATCGGGATCCCAGGCGTTGGGTTGCGCGGCGTCGGGGTAGACGTCGATCAGCTTCACCACGACGTCGGCGTCCGTCCCGCTGGTCGAGAAGAACAGATCGGCGGCGATTGCTCCCGTCACCGTCACGTCATGCTCGAGCGGCGCGCTCACCCAGGTGAGCACATCGGGCCGCCCCTCGACGAAGCGCTGATCCGCGACCTCCCACGTCCGCCAATCGCCGCCCGGGTACGTCGGCGAGATCGGGCGCTGCCGGTACGGCACCGGGTTCGCGGGATCCGACACGTATTCGCGATAGCCGGCGCCCTGCGGAGCGGCGAACGAGAGCGTGCCGTTCGGATGGAGATAGAGGTTCGTCGGCTTCGCCTCGCGCGGCGGCCAGGCGTCATAGGTGCGCCAGCGGTTGGCGCCGGTCTCGAAGGTGCTCGCCACCCAGCCCGGTTTGGCACCCTGCCCGTGCAGGTAATAGCGGAAGAACGGCGCTTCGATCGTCTCGCGATACTCGCGCGCCGTCTCGTGACCGCCGAAGGTCACGATCCCCAGGCTGTCGCCCCGCGGCGCGCGCCATTCGCCGTGGTACCACGGTCCTGCCACGATGAAGTTCGTATGGTCAGGATCGCGCTCGGCGGCGTGCCGGAAGATCTGCCACGGCCCCCACGGATCCTCCTGATCCCAGAATCCGGCGACGTTGAGATTGGGAACCGTCGAGGCGTGCAGCTGCCGCACCCAGGCTTCCTTCTTCCAGTAGTCGTCGTAGTCGGGATGGGCCACCATCGCGTTCCAGTAGGGGATGGTGCCATGCAGGAGGCGGGCGTTGATGTTCGCCAACGGCCCGAGCGACAGATACCAGGAGTACGTGTCGTACTGATCGAAATCGAAGTGCGTGTTCTTGTTCTTGTCTGATTCCTCGAGCACGGCGTACTCGAACGCGTAGCTGAGGCGCAGGGCGCCGTAGCGATGGTCGTCGTCGTTCATCCATTCGTCGGCGGGCGACGCCTGCTCCGATATCGCCGCGAGCGCCGCGTGCGGATGCAGCAACGCCATCGCTGTCGTCATGCCGTCGTACGACACGCCGAACATGCCGACCTTGCCGTTGTTGTTCGGCACGTGCTGCACCAGCCAGTCGATGCTGTCGTAGGCGTCCGTTGTCTCGTTGGTGCTCGTCGAATCCGACAGGTCGACCTGCGACGTGAGCTTGAACGTCCCTTCCGACTTGAACCGGCCGCGCAGGTTCTGGATCACGAAGATGTACCCGTCCTGCATCAGCTCCTTGAGCGTCGGTGGGATCGTCGTCGGGGCCGCGTCCGGCACGCCGTAGGGCGTGCGCCGGAACAAGATCGGCAGCGGCCCGGTCTGGTTGGCGGGTGCCAGAATGACGGTTTGCAGGTGCACCCCGTCGCGCACCGGGACCATCACTTCCTGGAACGTGAACACTGGGGAGGATGCCGGCTGCTGCGCGCCGAGCGGCGCTGCACAGGCCAGCCACAGGGGGATCGAGCGAAGCCGACGCATGGGATCCATATTCACCCGCGCGTCTGGCCCCCGCAACCGCGTTACTTCAGCCGGGCTCGCGACGTTGCGCTGTCTCCGAGCAGCTGGTCGACCTCGCGCCCGGCCTCGATCCGGCGGTCGACATGCGCGCCGATTTCCCGCGCGTGCTCCAGCGCCAGGGTGAGATCCGGCATCGACGCCGTTCCCGCCTGGACGCGCACCAGCGCGAGCCGCAGGCGCTCGAGCGCCGCAACAGTCTCCGTCAGCCGCTCCCCCGTATCGCCGTGGGCGCGCAGCGCCTCCGCTCCAGATTCCAGGCGCTCGAGAACGTTCGGCACGTCGGGGAGCTGGTGACGGGTCTCCTCGGGCAGGGCGCGGTAGGTGGAGAGGGCAGCACGCTGGAGCACGAGCTCGGTGGGCTCGACGCCCGCCAGCGCCGGCCGCGCCGCCGTCTTCAACCCGAAGCCCGCGGCGCGGAAGAACAAGCGACCCACCCGCCCCGCCCACAGCCTGAACCACAGGGTGTCGAGTCTGCGCAGCCAACGCCGCTGCTTGATGACATCCGCCTCTTCCGCCTGTACCTGCGCCTCGGCCAACAGCGCCACCCGGATATCCGGGAAGGTGTACCCGTCCCTGAGCAGCCGCCGCGCGACGGCGACCAGCTGCACGAGCAGAATGATCTCGATGATGCCGGTCCCGCTGAACGAGATCGAGACCCCGCCTTTGCCTGCGGTGATCGTCTGATTGGCCAGCGCCAATGCGAGGAACACCATCGTCGACACCTGAGCGTTCCTGATGAACGCGCGCACGAGCGGAGGGGCGCGGAATTCCCGCCCCCGCGCTTCTCCCACGACCCGGGCGAGGTCATCTCCTGATTGGAAGCGATCGCCCGGCGCTTTCTGGAGACAGCGATCGATCAACGCCGCGAGTTTGCCGGGCACTCCGGGGCGGATGGTATCGACCGCCGGCGCCGGCTCGGAGACCTGGCGCACCAGAATGCCCGGCAGGGTCGAGGCCTCGAATGGCGCCCGCCCCGTCAAGGCGAAGAACGCCGTCGCTCCCAGCGAGTACAGATCGCTGCGCCCATCGACGGGCTCACCACACGCCTGCTCGGGACTCATGTATCGAGCGGTGCCGATGACCAGTCCCAGAGACTGGCCGGCGTCGCGGACACCGAGCGCGATGCCGAAGTCGGTGACCAACGCGCGATCGGTCGCCCGCTCGATCATGATGTTGTCGGGCTTCACGTCGCGGTGAATCACACCCCGCTGATGGGCGTAGGCGAGTGCCCAGGCGACCTCCTGCATGATCTTCATCGTCAGCCGCGGCGTGAGCGGCCCCGATCGCTCGACCCGCTCGCGCAGCGTCTCCCCATCCACGTAGCCCATGACGAAGAACACCAGATCGCCGTGCGCTTCGACAAGATGGATCGGGACGATGTTGGGATGCGACAGCCCGGCCGCGGTGCGCGCCTCCCGCAGGAACTGCTCGCGGGCGTCGGTCCGCGCCGCCAGCGCGGGTGGCAGCAGCTTGATCGCCACCGGACGGTCGAGCGCCACGTCCCGCGCGAGCAGCACGAGGCCCATGCCGCCACGACCCAGCTCGCGCTCGATCGAATAACGACCGGCAAGGACGTCCTGCAACGCAAGCAGCTCGGGGGCGATCGGGGTGGTCATGTGTGCGTAACCTACGCGCCGGCGGCCGCTTCGTTTCGGCCTTCCAGCAGCACTGTGGCTGCGGCGATGGCCTCGTGGGTCCCCGCCAGCGCGAGCACAGCGCCCGCCTGCAGCCGCTCCTTTGCCGTCGGCACGATCACACCGCCCTCCGCGCGCGTCACTGCGAGAACGGTGGCGCCGGTGCGGCCCCGCAGCTTCAGCTGCGCCAGTGTCTTCCCGACTGCCGGGCTGTCCGCCTCGAGGCGCACCGCGGCCAGGGTGCCGAGGCCCGGAAGCAGCTGGTGCACATCGGTGATGCTGCGCCCCGGCGCCGGCTCGACCGGGCGCGCCTGCGCCGCCAGCACATCGAGCACCACCTGCGCTCCTGCGCGCACGTGGCCCTGGAGATTGGTGGCGCTGCGCCAGAAGCCGATCCACAGTACGGCCAGCACCAGCACGAACAGCACGACCCCTGGCAGCAGCGGCAGAAACGGCTGCGTCAGCGCGAGCAGGGGCATCCCGACCAGCAACACTCCCGCGAGCTGCAGCGTCACGACCAGCATGCGCCGCGGGGCGGCGGCGTAGTCGACGCGGCGCTGCGGCTTGGGAAGCGCCGCCCGAGCCAGCGTCATCCCCAGCCGGCGGCTCGAACGGACGACACCACGGCAAAATGGCACGGCGAGGACCGCGGTCACTGCGACGATCGCAACCCGTGCCACGACGTCGCTGACGCCGATGCGCCGCTCGGCGACGCCAGCGAGATCGGAGATCGACGCGGCCGTCCCGACGATCAAGGCGGCGAGGACGGCGGCGTCGACCACGAGCAGCCGCAAGAGCCGGCGGATCTCGCCCGCCGTGGTCGGCCGGCGCGGCGTGGTGCGCAGCTCCTCGAGCCAGCTGCCGTAGAGCGCGGCGAACGTCTGCAGCGGCCGCGGCAGCGTGCGGTCCATCCAGCTCGCGAACGGTTCCGCGGCGCGAATCAGCCATGGCGTGAGCAGCGTCGTCAGCGCCGAGACGGTGATGGCCACGGGATAGAGAAACGAGTCGGTGGCGTGCAGCGACACGCCGAGGCCGGCGATGATGAACGAAAACTCGCCGATCTGGGCGAGGCTCATCCCGGTCTGGATGGCGGGGCGCAAGCCGCTGCCGGTGAGGAAGCTGCCCACCGAAACGCTGACCACCTTGCCGATGACGACCGCCGCGGTAAGAGCGAGCACCGCCGGCCAGTGCCGCCCCACCAACACGGGATCGATCAACATGCCGACGGAGACGAAAAACACCGCGGCGAACATGTCGCGCACCGGCTCGACCAGGCGCGCCACCTCCTGCTCCTCTCCCGATTCGGCAACGAGGGACCCGGCGAGGAACGCGCCCAGCGCGGCGGAGTAGCCGAGCGACTGGGCGAGGAGGGCGATCCCGAAACAGATCCCGATGCTCGCCACGAGCAGCGTCTCGCGGCGTCGCAGCTTCCCGATGGCGCGCATCGCCCGCGGCACGACGAACAGTCCCACCACGATCAGACCGACCAGGAACGCGAGCAACCGCCCCACCGTCGCCGCGAGCGGGCCGGCTGAGAGACCGCTCCCCGATGCGACCGCCGTGAGCAGGGTCATCAGCAGCACGGCGATGAGATCCTCAACCACCAGAATCCCGAACACCAGCTCCCGCGCCTTGCCGCTGACCCCCTGCTCCGCGAATACCTTGGCGATGATCGTCGTAGACGAGATGGCGACGATCGCGCCGGTGAACAGACTCTGCAGGCTGGTCCAGCCGAACAGCTGCCCGACCGTGAATCCCACCCATACCATCAGGCTCGTTTCGAGCAGCGCCGTCAGGCCGGCGGTGGGCCCCACCGCCGCGAGTTTGCGCACGCTCAGCTCCAGCCCGATGGAGAACATCAGGAGGATCACGCCGAATTCCGACAGCGTCTGCACGATGTCGGGATCGGCCACGAGCGGGATGGGGAGGTGCGGACCAACGATCAGGCCGGCGATCAAATAGCCCAGAACCACCGGCTGGCGCAGCCACTGAAAGACGACCGTCGTAACCGCGGCTACGACGAGGACGATCGTCAGCGATTGGAGAAACTCGTGGGCTATGGGTGGTATTCCCGCTCAGTATGTCCAGCGAGCTGCGAGCGGTAGAAGTACACATCCCGCAACGCCCCGCGCGCGTACCGCTCGGCTTCATCGTTGAAATGCTGCGACCCGGGGTGGCCGCTCTCTCCGCCCGCCGTCACGGCACGGGCCCGCACACTGTCGCCGAACTCGACGACGGCGAGGAAACTGTTGCCGGACGAGCCGTACCACTTCTTCGTGTTGAGATAGGGTCGGGCGCCGAAGGAGGCGAGGGAGCCCCAGATGGATGAGGTGAAGGGGACGGGAATGCTGGGCTGGGCGTCGTCGAAATGCGACGCGATCGAGTCGTCGATCCGTTGAAACCGGTTCACGTCGCCCCACGGCGTGCCCCACGCCCCGAAGTCCGCGCGCAGCGAATCGGATGCAACGGCCAGCGCGCCGAGCAGCTCGTCGGGCGTGGCGCGCTCGGCGGCGTAGGTGATCGGCGACACTCCGGCGGCACGGGCCGCCCGCGCTACCCGCGGCAGGAGGGTTGTTCCCCAGAACACCGCGAGCGTGGTGGGGACCGACGTCACCCCCCAGCGATAGTCCCAGTCGCGCAAGCTGGCGATCTGGTCGGCAAGGCGCAGGCGCAGTGTGTCCGTCGCGGGCAGCGCGTCATACGCTTTGAGAAGCGGCGGGATCAGCCGCTCGAACGCGGGGAGGTAGCTGTCGAACGCCGCGGCGATCAGGGACGCGGGCGTCCAGTCTTTGGAATCGCTGAGCACCCGCAGGGCGTGGGTGCCGCGGGGCGTCTCTTCGGTCCCTGTTTCTACGTAGCGCGGGAAGTCGCCGCGCCTGGGGCTGTCGGGTCCCGCCGCCGACCAGGGCCAGTTGTTCGAGTTGTAGAGCCAGCCGTTCGCGGGGTTGAGGAGGTTGGGCGTCTCGGCGAACGACAGCACGCCGTGGTAGGCGGTGGCGGGGTTCGCACCGTCGACCGGCGTTGTCCAATCGAACGCCGTGTCGCGCCGCGGGATGTAGTTGGAGTGGAAATACGCGATGTTCCCCGAGGCGTCGGCGAAGACGGTGTTGTTCGACGAATTGGTGTGCATGTCCATGATGCGCCGGAACGCCGCGTAGTCCTTCGCCTTGGTCCGACTGTAGGACTGCATCAGGGCCTGCACCGGATGCTGCATCAGGCTGATGCTTACCCAGCGGTCGCCGACCTTGCGGACGACCGGACCGTGGCGCGTGAAGTAAGCGGTGAACGTCTTGCGCTGCATCCCGCTCGGCGTGCAATACGGAACCGTAATCGTCCGCGTCGCCACCGGCAGCTCGGTGCCGCCGTACATGTAGGAATGCTTCGCGCCATGCGGTACGACCGTCTCGAGGAACTCGTCGATGTTGTCCACGCCGCTCGAGGTGTGCATCCATCCGGCGGTGCGATTGAAGCCCTGATAGACGAAAAACTGCCCCCACGTGACCGCCCCGTAGGCATCGAGCCCCTCGCCGCTCACCATCTGCAGCTCGGAGCGGAAATAAAACGACGTGTGCGGATTGATCCACAGCAGGGCGTGATGATCGCGCGTGAGCCGCGGCGCGATGGCGATGCCGTTCGACCCCGGAGGCTCCGCGAGGGGATCGTCGCCGTCGCCCCCGGCCCGGCCCGCCGAGCTCGTATCACCGTAGAACGCCGCCAGCTCCCGCAGATCGACCCGCTCGATGTCGCCCCCGATGCTGCCT
>DATLVL010000225.1:0-2388 GCA_035577525.1 Gemmatimonadales bacterium
CCGCCCGCACCGATCGACTGACGCTCGGCGCGCACGTAGGGCATCAAGCGGGTCTGTCCCAGCTGCAGCGAAGCGCTCAGTCGCCCGCGTGTCGTCGCGCCGGTCACGCCGTTGATCTGATCGAGGTTGCTTTCAAAGTAGAACAGGCCGTCGCGATGCAGCGGCCGCACGAACGCCGCGAGCGACCACGCGGAGCGCTGGCCAGGCACCGTCACGATCGGCGCGGCGGTGTGCGTGTCGAACAGCGTCGCCTGGGCGCTCAGCTGCAGGTCGAGCGACGGCTCGAACAGCACCGTTCCCCGCGCCAGCGCGTTGCCGACCCCGGCGAGCTCCAACGCCCAATTGTTGGACGGGTTGGCCGTCACCTGGGCATAGGGATGCCACAGATCGGCGAGACTGTCGCGCCAGAACCGGTCAGCGCCAGCCTGGACTGTCACGCGCGGCGTCAGACCGTAACGCAGATCGAGGTTCGCGCTCGCCCGGCAGCGCGGATCGCGGCAGGCGCCGCCCGAGACGCCGTACTCGAAGCGCCGCCCCGGCAACAGGTCGCTCAGCACGCGGTAGGTGCGGTCGAACTGGCGCACGTCGCCGAGCGGGCCGTAGGCGATGAAGTCGACGGGGTTCTCGCCATAGCGCACGGGGAGATTGAACCCGAAGTGGCCGGCGCCGTCGGCAGTGTCGACGGCGATGAGCCGGCCGTCCTGATACGCTTCCACCGACCACCCCGGGTCGACGCGACCGATGTACGCGCTGCTGCCGACCACCGTCGAGCGCAGGAAGGGCGCGTTGGTCAGCGCGATGCCGCGCAGCTCCTGCAGACGCGGTCCCGTGGAAAGCCCGTCGCCCACGCGCAGCTGCTTCAGCCAACGGTGGTCTTCCCACACACCCGTCCACGATCCTACCCCCTGCACCACACCGGCATCGGCCGGCCCGATGCTGCGCGCCCCCAGAGCGAGCGATCCCCCGAGCACGTCGGTGCCCGCGGTGACTTCGTACGACCCGGCCCCGAGCCGTTGGGCGCCGGGGGCGTAGTACGAATAGTCGAGCGCCAGTCCGTGCCATCCCGTGGGCTCGTCCCCCGGCTGGAATGCCGGAGCGTCGTCGGTCTGTCGCCGCGCCAGCGCCGCGCGTGCCGCGTCGCGCTGCACCCGCTGGCCGATCGGCAGGACTGCGACATCCATCACGGTTGCGGAGAGCTCGCCCCAATCCACCACGATGGTCGTGCCGAGCAGCTCCCCCAGGCGATGGCACGCGACGTACAGCTCGCCGTCTCGAAACAGCAGCGCGCCCCGCTCGAGCGGCACACGCCGGTCTCCCAGCGACATCGTGTCGCGCCCCACGGCGGCGAGAAAGCGGCGTGGACCCGGCGGGAGTGATGCCTCGAGGACACCGTCGGGTGTGAGGTGGTAGCGTGCCTCGGCGAGAGTCAGCAGCCGCGCGACCGGCAGCAGGGCTTCAGTGCCCACGCGATAGGCCTGCACGGTCGTCGAGGACAGCTCGCCCATCCGCAGCTCCATGAGGACGGGCGTCACGCTCGAGTCCGGATCCCCGGCGGCGAATGCCCGTGCCGTATCCGGCAACGGCCGCTGCGCGCCTTGCGCGGCGAGGACGGGAGCCGTCAGGAGCAGGACGAACGCTGGCAGGCGGCGGATCACGGCGCGGCCACCTCGACGGAGTCGCGCACGACGGGGAACGGCAGCATGACCTCCTGCGAGAGGTCATCGCGCTCGGTGGTGACCTCTACGCGCAGCATGTACCGCCCTGCCGGGACGCTTCCGATCGCCACCGCCCAGCGCGGCTCGTTGGCAAAGAACACCGTCACCGGGACGTGGAATTCGCCGACCGATTGTCCGCTCGGTCCGACGACCGACCCGTGCACCGTACCGAGGTAAGCGGCATTGCCCGCTCGCTCGAGCCGGGCGTGGACCACCACCGAATCGCCGCGCCGCACCGCCCGCAACCCGCTGACGGACAGGCCGGTGCGCACGATCCCGGTCCGGTAGTGCACGCCAATGACCGTGCGCACCTGCAGGGTGAGACCAACTTTTACTCTGGCGGTATCGGTGACGCCCCCAACGGGGAGTTGGCCCGCCTTCGCGGTAAAGGCGAGACGCGCCCAGTACTCCCCGTCCGGCAGCCCGGCCGGCGGGGTCGCGAGGAGACGGACCACCTGCTGCTCGCGCGGCCGGATTGTGAGACGGCGCGGAAAGGCCTGCAGCCACGCCGCCGCGGAGGGTTGCGTCGAATCAGGATGCTCGACGGTACGCAGCGTCAGCTGGCCGGTGGAATCCGTGGCCGTGTACCCGTAAAACACCTCGACCGAAACCTCGACCGGCGCGGTATCGGGATTCATCAGGGTGACGGACCCACTCCGCGCGCCACGCGTGA
>DATLVL010000226.1:0-3271 GCA_035577525.1 Gemmatimonadales bacterium
ATCGGGATGGCGAGCAGCACGATCGCCCGGTTGAGCGAGCCCGTCGTGTAGTCGTGCCGCACGCCGCGCACCGCGTCGCGGACCACCGACCACACGCTCTCCCGGACGGGAGCCGTGGAGGAGGCTTGCGTGAACTCCGGATTCATTGCGGCCCCCGGCGGGCGAAGATGACTCCGGCGAGGCACAGCGCCCCGCCCAGGATGGCGACGAGCTTCGGCACTTCTCCCAGGATCAACCAGCTCATCCCGATCGTGATCGGCGGAACGAGGTAGGCCAGCGCGGCGAGGCGGCCCGCCGTACCGCGCGCCAACGCGTACGCCCAACACGTGAACGCGACGGACGTCGGAAATACACCCAGGTACGCCATCCACGCGAGGTCCCCCGTCGCTGCGTTGCCCACGTCGTGCACCAGCCGCGGCGCGTAGGGGAGACAGCAGACGGCGCCGATGACGCAGCAGATCCACGTCACCTGCAGCGCCGAGACTCGCGCCAGCACGGGCTTCTCGGCGACGACCCCCCCGGCGGACGCGGTCGTGGCGACGACGCACAGCAGCACCCCCCACCACGGGGCGTCGCCCGATCGCGTGGCGAGCCCGATACAGATCACACCGAGGAACGCCACGGCGCCGCCGATGAGGAGTCCCCGCGTCAGGCGCTCCTTGAGGAACAGCGCCGCCAGTGCCATGATCATGAGCGGCGCGATGTTCACCACCATCGCTGCCGTGCCGGCATCGACGACGCGCTCGGCGGTATTGAGGGCCACGTTGTACAATCCGAACCACAGGAAGCCGGCGAGGCAGAGCAGTGCCAGTTCGCGTCTCGTGGGGCGGATCGCACCGCGGTGGGCGACGAGCATCCCCAGGAGGACGCTGCCGATCGTGAGCCGGCCCAGCGCCAGCGCCCCCGGCGCGATCGTGCGTGTCGCGGCGCGAATTCCGACGTAGGCGGAGGACCACAGGCAGATCGAAACGAGAGCGGCGGCCAGTGGCCGCCAATCGCTCGATTCGCTAGTGTTTTCAGGTCCCATAGCAGTACCGAACGTATCCCGAAGTTCGCCAGGTGGCAACCGCAACCGCCGATTCACACGGGATCAGGACATGTGCAGAAACATCAAGACGCTCGCCAACTTCGAGCCGCCGGCGACGGACGATGAAATCCAGGCCTCCGCGCTGCAGTTCGTCCGCAAGTTGAGCGGAGCGACCAAACCGTCGCACGCCAATGAAGCGGCGTTCAACGCCGCCGTTGCAGAAGTAAGCGCCGTGGCGCGCCGGTTGATCGATTCGCTTACGATCCACGCTCCACCCAGGAACCGCGAAGTGGAAGCGCGTAAGGCAAAAGAGAGGGCGACGAAGCGATTTGGCTGATAGAATTCATGCAAGTCACGAGAGACGCATGACTGCTGCGACTGCATCTTCGACCGACTTGACGCTCCGCGCCAAGCTGAACGGCTCCTGGCACCGGCCGGCGCTGCGCATATTCAGCATCATCGTACTCGCGCACCTCGCCGAGCACATCGTGCAGGCCTACCAGGTCTACGTGCTCGGATACCCGCTGATGGAAGCGCGCGGAATCCTGGGGCAGTGGTTCCCCTGGCTGGTCCATTCGGAGGTCATGCATTTCGGCTACGCGCTGATCATGCTGACCGGTCTGTGGCTGTTCCTGCCGGGGTTCGTGGGACGGGGACGGAAGTGGTGGCTGGCGGCGCTCGTGATCCAATGCTGGCATTTCGTCGAGCATCTGCTATTGCAGGCGCAGGTCATCGCCGGACACAATCTCTTCGGCAAGCCGGTCCCCACGAGCATCATTCAGCTGTGGATCCCGCGACTCGAGCTGCACCTCTTCTACAACACGATCGTGTTCATTCCGATGGCGGTCGCGATGTATTACCACCTGCTCCCGCCGGTGGCCGATCGTGCGCATGCGCGGTGCAGCTGCGCGCTCCACGCGGGGGCCGCGACGGCGTGACGCTGCGCCGTACCGACTGGAAGGGCGTCGTCGGTGCGCTCGGTCTGCTGCTCGTGTCGGCGACCCTGATCTTCGCGCACGACCTCTTCCTCAAGCCCGAGTCGTTTCTCCTTCCACCCCAAAGCGACGTCCGCATCGCCGTGCTGAACGGCTCGTTCATGGCGAGCGAAGCGTCGGTCACGCCCGACCGGCTGCGCGACCTGAGCCTCGTGGGGCCGGCGGGGCGGCAGCCTCTTTCCCACGAAGCCTGGAAGCCACAGGGCGATTCGACCTGGCTGACGGTGCACACCGGTGCCGCGGCGACCTACCTCATCGGTGCCTCGCTGTTTCCGCGCGCGCTGACCCTTCCTGCCGCGGAATTCAACGCCTACCTGAAAGAAGACGGGATCCCCGACATCCTCGAAGCGCGCACGCGCGCTGGGGAATTGAACAAGCCGGCCCGCGAGCGCTACCAGAAGCACGTCAAGACGCTGCTGCAGGTGGGGGAAGCGCGGGGGCAGGCCTATGCGAGTGTCCTCGGCTATCCCGCCGAGCTCGTGCCGCTCAGCAATCCCTATGCGACCCGCGTGGGAGAGACCATTGCGTTTCGCTGCCTCGTCGACGGCAAGCCATTGGCAGCTCAGCTCGTCATCGCCGGCGGCGAGCAGGGCGGCAAGCCGATCGCGGAGCGCTCGGCGCCCAGCGATTCGAGTGGCGTGGTACGCTTCACCCTCGAGTCGGCGGGGAAGTGGTACGTGAAGTTCATTCACATGGAGCGGGTAGCGCGGGACAGCGTCGACTACGAGTCGAAGTGGGCGACGCTTACGTTCGAGCTGCGCTGATGCCACGCAGGATTTTCCTGTTGTCGCCCGCCAATTGCACCGGGAAGCGGGCGGGTTGGCTGCTGCGCAAGGACGGCGCCTCTCCCCTGGCGCAGCGCCTGCGAGCGGACGGGGCGACGATCGGCGAAATCTTCACCTTCATGAGCGGGCTGTACTTCCGCGGCAAAATGGCCTATGCCAGGGCATTTGCCGACCCCGCGGCCGGCTACTCCGGCATTCAGGTCATCGTCCCCGGTCTCGGACTGTGCCCGCCGGACGTCAAGATCGATCTCGCCCGACTGCGCGCGATCGCGAGAGTTCGCGTCGACCTCGAAGATCCTCGCTACGTGGTTCCCCTGCGGCGCGACGCCGCCCTGCTCGCGGCGCATACGGATGCCGCGGATACCGTCGTGCTGCTCGGCAGCCTCGCGACGCCCAAGTACATGGAGCCGCTGAAGGAGATCTTCGGGCCTCGGCTGCGGTTTCCCGAGGAGTTCATCGGGCGT
>DATLVL010000227.1:0-11118 GCA_035577525.1 Gemmatimonadales bacterium
CCGCGGCGGACGCGGCGGGCTTCGCGCGGGCGATCGCCGATGCCACGGCGGAATACGGTGCGTCGATGGCAGTGGGCCGCTACGACGAGCCGCGGCTCGTGTATACGAGCGACGCCTTTCGCGTCGAGGGCAACGATGGGCCGGAATCGCGCACCATCCACATCGGCCTCGACCTGTTCCTCCCTCCGGGCACGCCCGTGTTCGCGCCGCTCGGCGGAGTGGTGCATTCGTTCCGGGACAACGCTGCCCCGAAGGACTACGGCCCCACCGTGATCCTGAAGCACACGGTGCAGGACGACCAGATCACGTTCTTCACGCTGTACGGCCACCTCGACCGTGACTCGCTCGGCTGGCTGCGACCGGGCCAGCTGGTGCCGTTGGGGAGCGTCGTCGGGCGAGTAGGTGACGTGGACGTCAACGGCGGCTGGGCGCCCCATCTGCACTTTCAGATCGTCACCGACCTGCTCGAGTATCAGGGAGATTTTCCGGGTGTCGCCCGCCCGATTCAGCGCTCGGCGTGGAAGAGCCTGTCGCCCGATCCCAATCTGATCGCACGTATTGCACCGGCACGGTTTCCGCCGCAGGACCAGCAGCTGCCGCAGCTGGTGGAGAAGCGGCGGCACCACCTCGGGCCGTCGCTCAGCATCGCGTACCGGCGACCGCTCGAGATCGTGCGCGGCTGGCGGCAGTACCTGTACGACGTCGAGGGATACCGCTACCTCGACGCCGTGAACAACGTACCGCACGTGGGGCACAGCCACCCCCGCGTCGTCCGGGCCGGCCAGCAACAGATGGCGGTGCTCAACACCAACACGCGCTACCTGCACGAGCTGATCGTGCGCTACGCCGAGCGGCTCTGGGCCACGCTGCCGTCGTCACTCTCGGTCTGCTATTTCGTGAATTCGGGGAGCGAGGCGAACGAGCTGGCGCTGCGCCTCGCCCGCGCCTACACCGGCAAACGCGACGTGATCGTGGTCGAGGGCGCCTATCACGGCAACACGACGACTCTCGTCGACGTGAGCCCCTACAAGCATGATGGACCGGGCGGGGCCGGTGCGCCCGCGTGGGTGCACAAGATCCCGATGCCCGATCTATATCGCGGCCGCTATCGCAAGGACGAGCCGGCGGCGGGGGAGCGCTACGGCACGTTCGTCGCGGAGGCGATCGGGCGCATCCGGGCGCGCGGCACACAGCCGGCGGCGTTCCTGTGCGAATCGATTCTCTCCTCCGCCGGGCAGATCGTCCTGCCGGACGGCTTTCTCACCGCGGCGTACGGCCACACCCGGAAGGCCGGCGGCGTCTGCATCGCCGACGAAGTGCAAACGGGATTCGGCCGCGTCGGCAGCCACTTCTGGGCGTTCGAGACGCAGGACGTCGTCCCCGACATCGTGACGCTCGGCAAGCCGATGGGAAACGGCCATCCGATCGGGGCCGTCATTACCACTCCGGAGATCGCTGCGGCGTTCGCGAACGGGATGGAGTACTTCAGCACGTACGGGGGCAACCCCGTGTCGTGCGCCATCGGGCTCGCGGTGCTGGACGTGATCGCCGACGAGGGGCTGCAGAGCAACGCGCGCGCAGTCGGCCGCGACCTGGTCGTCGGCCTGCGCGAGCTCGGCGCGCGCCATCCGCTGATCGGCGACGTGCGCGGCCTGGGCATGTTCCTCGGCGTCGAGCTGGTGCGCGATCGCACGACGCTCGAGCCCGCGACCGAGGAGGCGGGCTATGTCGCCAGCCGGATGCGCGAGAAGGGCGTGCTGGTGAGCACCGACGGCCCGCTGCACAACGTCCTGAAGATCAAGCCGCCGCTCGTGTTCACGGGGGAGGATGCCCAGCACCTCGTGGCGACGCTCGACGCCGTCCTGGCGGAGGGATACGGAGCGGCGGCTTCCTAGAACGCGCGGTAGGCGGTGAGGCTGAGGTTGCGCGGTGCCCCGGGATTTTTCTCCATCACGTCGACGTAGAAGGTCTGGAACAGGTTCGAGACCTTCGCCTGCAACGCAACTCCAGCTACGCGATACCCCAACCGCAGATCGAACACGGTGATCGTGCCGCGGGGATCGAGCGGGTATTGCAGCACTTCCTGCACACGGCTGCGAAACCGCATGTCCAGTCCCACCAGACCGCGCAGCGCCGTGAGCGTGCCGGTGACGTTGTGCCGCGAGCGGTACACGAGCGGCAGCCCCGAATCCAGATCCTTGCTGTCGAGCAGCAGATACGACCCCTCGAGCGCCACGAGGTCGTCCGCCAGCCCCGTCTTGAAGCTGATGTCGAGGCCGCGCACCCGAGCGCGATTGAGATTGCAGAAGGTGTAGGTCGAGAAGTTCACCGCGCAGGGCGCGATCAGGTCGCGGTATTGGCTCTCGAACAACGACGCGTCGAAGCGCAAGCCCACGAGCGGCGTCGCGGTCGCACCCGCCTCGGTCGACCACACCCGCTCGCTCTTCAAGTCGGGGTTGGGAACGACACGGATGCCGAATTGCGTCGTGTTCACGAATTGCTCGATCGCGCTGGGCGAGCGGAAGCCGTGCGCCACCGACATCCGTGTCGAGAGGCCGCTGCCGGGCCGGAACGTTACGCCGATCTTGGGGCTGGGCGACCACTCCGGTTTGCCGCCCGAGGCGTCATGGTAATCGAGCCGGGCGCCGAGCGAGGTCGTCCATCGGCCCGAGAGACGCACGCCGTCCTGGAAAAACAACGCGTCGTCGTTGATGTGGTGCGGGCCCAGGAAGTTCGACGCCACGATCGTATGGGCGACGTCGGTCCCGAGATCGAGCGCGTGCCGCCCCACCCGCAACGACACATCCACGGTGCCGCCGAGCCGCGTCGCCCGGTGACGGTCGGCGTTCGAGTCGCTCGGAAAATAGTTCTGCACGCTGTTGTAATTGACGTAGGGGCTCACGCGGAGCAGGGCATTGGCCCCGACTAGTGGGGTGAACGTCGCGCCGGTGAGCAGCTTGTAGTCGATCTCGTGATCGTTGCGGGTCGTGGGATCGACCTCGTAGGGCTGGCTGTCGGAGCGCCAGATGAAGAACTCGCCGTCGTTTTCCCGCGCCCACACCGCATACGCATCCCAGGGGTGGGGAGACTCCGGGCTCGAGGCGAGCTTGACCCGGCCCAGCCAGGCGTCGTGGGCGTCGTCCTGGCGGTAGCCGTCGGAGACCTCGCGACCGAGGAAGACCCGCGCCCCGACGTCCCCGAGCAGCTGCGAGTGCTGAATCCCGAACCCCTTCTCCTCGAGCTGGTTGTCGGTGAAGCGAAACCGCTCCGGCTGCTGCCACGCGCCGAAGTGGAGGCGCAGCGTGGTTTCGGACTGGTCATCGATCGGCGTCGTGAGCACGTTGACGACGCCGCCGAGCGCATTGCTGCCGTACAGCGCCGAGTAAGCGCCACGCACCACTTCGACACGATCGACATCGAGCAGCGGCAGCGACTCGAAATCGATCTCACCGCCGTCGCCGCTCAGGATGGGGTGGCCGTCGAGCATGAGGAGGACGCGGCTGCCGACGCCACGGGCCAGCCCCGTCGACCCGCGGATGTCGAGCTGGCCGGCGTTGATGGTGACGCCCGGCGCAAACACGAGCGCCTGGTCCAGGGTGGTGATGTTGCGCCCGACGAGCGTGCTCTTCGAGAGCACGCTGACGCTCGCGCCGGACTCCTCGGCGCGCTCGGGGGCGCGGTTCGCCGTGACGACGATGTCACTCAGACCCACCGGAGCCCGCCGCAGGGACAGCGACACGTCGCGCGCGTCGCCGTCGGCCACCGTGATCCCGGGAAGGGAATCGCTCGAGTAGCCCAGCGCGAAGACGACGACTGTGTATGTCCCCCGAGGAACCGCGGCGAGACGAAAGCGGCCCCGTTCAGTCGTGCGGGCGCGCAGCAGCGTGCCCTGCAGCAGAACGACAGCCCCGTCTACGCCGCTGTCGGTCTGATGATCGGTCACGATACCCGCAATGACAGCACCGGTCCCCTGGGCGGTTGCCCGGGGCGCGACGCTGCCGGCCGCGAGGAGCGCGACTACGAAGGGCCTAATTCTTATGCCAGATAGCCGTGAACAGCCCGGCGGGAGTCTGGAGATTCAGCGTTAGCGTGTCTTTCGCTGCCCCGGTGATCGAGAATGAGCCGGGAACCGTTCCCAGAGCCCCGCCCAACACGACGTAGATCGAGTCCTTGTTGCCAGCGTGTTTGGCCACATAGGACCCGCTGAGCGCGAGCGTCGTGTCGTGCACGATCGACGTATCAGGGGAAACAATGATGATGTTGGCATGCACCGAGTCCGTCGTAGCGGTCAGGGTGCCCGTGCTGCCCGGAGCAGAGATGAACCCGCCGAGCAGCAGCTGCAGTAGCGTATACGAGCCCGTGAGGTCGAGCGTGACGTTGCCACCCGTGCTATCGCTGCTGCACGCAACGACGAAGGCCATCACGGCCGCGGTCACGAGACCGGCGGCCACACTGTATATCCGACGCATACCGCTCCCTCCAGGGTTGTCAGAGTGTCAAGCTTGAGGCTAACCGCCGCCGGCATGGGCTGTCCAGACGACACCCGTTAAGATTCGCGTCATGATCGAGATTCGCCGCGCCGCTCTGTCCGATGCCGACGCGCTGGCGCCCTTGTTCGACGCCTACCGCGGGTTCTACGGCCGCCCCAGCGACCTGCCGCTCGCCCGCCGCTTTCTGGCCGAGCGCTTGGGCCGCGGGGAATCGGTCGTGCTGTTCGCGGTGGACGAGACCACGCCCTGCGGGTTCACCCAACTGTATCCGCTGTTCTCGTCGCTGCGCTGCCGGCCGATCTGGATGCTGTCGGATCTGTTCGTTGCGCCCGACCGGCGCGGCGGTGGCGTGGGGCGCCGCCTGATGGAAGCGGCCCACGCCTTCGCGCGAGAGCAGGGAGCGGCGTCGGTCGAGCTCGAGACCGCTCACACCAACACCACGGCGCAGGCGCTGTACGAATCGCTCGGGTACGAGCGAGACCTCGAGTTCCGCCACTACATGCTGTCCCTGTGACGTCCGCGATGCTGCTTTCCTTGCCGCGCGCTTTCCCCGCCCGCTACGGCACCCCCGTGCTGCGCTCGGTCGATCCGGCGATCTTCCGGCACCGCTATTTCATGCACTGCCTCGAGTGCGACTTCTGTAATGATTGGTGCTGCCAGTTTGGCGTCGATGTCGACCGCGAACACGTCGACCAGATCTTCGCTCACGCCGATGCGCTGGAAGCCTTCCTCGGCATCCCCCGCGATCAATGGTTCACGGGGGAAGTGGAGCAGGACGCGGACGTCCCCGGCGGGGAGACGTGGCGCACGCGCGTCGTCGACGGCGCCTGCGTGTTCCTGAATCGCAAGGGCCGCGGCTGCCGGCTGCACGCCTTTTGTGTCGAGCAGGGGATCGAGCACCGCGAGCTGAAGTCGATCGTCGACGTGCTGTTTCCCCTCACCTTCGAGGGCGGGGTGCTCTGCCCGGCGCACGAAGCGGCCGCAGCGGAGCTCGTCTGCCTGCGTACCGGGCCGACGCTGTACCGCGGCGTACGCTCGGAGATCGCCTACTACTTCGGGCCCGAGCTGGTGAGCGAGCTGGACCGCCTCGAAGCCCTCGATCTGGCAGGTTAGTTTCTCCTCATGCTGCTCGTGCTCGACAACTACGACTCCTTCACCTACAACCTGGTGCAGTATCTGGGCGAGCTGGGGGAGCAACCGGTCGTCTACCGCAACGACGCTCTCACGGTCGCCGACGCCCTGGCGCTCAAGCCCGACGCGGCCGTGCTGTCCCCCGGTCCGGGCATTCCCGCCAAGGCGGGGATCCTCGTCCCTCTCGTCAAAGCGCTGGCCGGACAGATCCCGGTGCTGGGCGTCTGCCTCGGCCACCAGGCGATCGGCGAAGCATTCGGGGGCCGGGTGGTGCGCGCCGACCGGCTGATGCACGGCAAGACCTGCCCGGTGGAACACCAGGAAGACGAGCTGTTCGACGGCATTCCGTCTCCGTTCACGGCGATGCGCTACCACTCGCTGATCGTGGAGTGGGCGGGGCTGCCGCACGACCTCATCGTCACCGCCTGGTCGGGGGATCGCGGCAAGGGCGGCGAGATCATGGCGATGAAACACCGCCAGTTCCCGCTGTACGGCGTGCAGTTTCACCCGGAGTCGATTGGGACGGAACACGGAAAGCGACTGCTCGAAAATTTCCTGCGGGTGGCACACGCGGAAGCATGAGTCAAAGACAAATGTCGAATATCGAACACCGAATATCGAATAACGAAGTATTTCGACATTCGATATTCGATATTGGACATTCGACATTTGATTTATTGCAGTGACAGGACGGGGCTATACGGCCCGACGTAGGTCCGCGTCCACCACGCTCCCGTCGCTCGGCGCTCGGCCGTCGTCGTGAAATGGTAGTCGTAGAGCGTCGCCCGCACGTACTTCGGCGGATGGTCAGGGAAGGGGTTGCTGCGCAACAGACCGAGCACGGCCGGCGATCCCTGCAGCAGTCGCGTGAGGAACTCCTGGAACCAGTACGTCACCTCATAGAGTGACAGCGACGCGAACCACATCTGCCAATCGAGCCGCGGCTGGTGCGGCTCGATGAAACCCGGCCGGCGCAGCGGGTCCCCCGGTTTGAAGCGAAACTCGTAGGCGCGCCATGTCGTGCCGTCGTCGCTGCCTTCGACGACGATCTCGCGTCGCGTCGTGGTCATCACGCGAAACAGCCCGTAGCCGTTGATGCTGCGGAACGAGTCGAGCCACGCCAGCGGGCCAAAGCCGCCGCCGCGCGGCGTCAGCGTCTGCACGAAGCGCACGGTCGCGAGCACGAACAGCAGCGCGGCGAGCAGCGTTCCCACGAGCCCGAGGCCGCGCGCCTCCAGCGCCACTGCGTTCGGTCCCGCCACCCAGCGCAGCAGCGCATCGGGCAACAGCCGCGACCAGGCGCGGTCGTCGAGCAACAACCCCGCGAGCGCGAGCGACAGCAGATTGAAGAAGTTGTAGTTCCCGGTGGTGAAAATCATCAGCTGCATGAGCACGATTCCGGCGCACCCGATAAGACGTATCGTGCGCGTCCCGAAGAGCAGCAACGGGAATCCGATCTCCAGCGCGTACGTCGCCAGCACCGACGCGCGTTTGATCCACTCGGGCAGCTGGCTCATGTACCACGCCGTCCAGGTGGGCAGCGGCTGCGTCCAGTAGTGGTAATCGAGCGCGGTGAGGCTGTGCCACGTGGGATCGTTCCAGGTGAGCTTCACGACGCCGGAAGCGAAGGTGAGGCGGAACAGCAGCCACCACAGCAGCACCAAGCCGAGAGCGGGGACTGCCGTCTCGGGTGGCGCGGGGAGGAGCCGCCAAGGCGCGAGGAACAGCGCCAAGAGCGCCGTCTCGAGCAGCAGCACGTCCCACTGAAACGAAAGAAAATCCCGCCCCACGACGGTGAGCGAGAGATACAGCAACCACAGTATGGCCAGCATCGGACCGGGGGCCACGTCGGCGATGAGCAGCACGGAGCACGCGGCGCCGAGCGCGCAGGCCAGCTGCAGAGCGGCATCGCTCGAGCCGAGCCAGAAGACGGTGGGGAGAATGCGGTAGCGCTCGCCGCCGAGCTGCGCCTGCGCGGCCGTCAGCAGCTCGCGAGCGGGGAGAATTCCCTGGCTGCCGATCAGTCCTTTGACCTGCACCCCGAGCGACACGAAGGCGATCAGGAAAATCACGCCCAGGGCGCGCAAGAAAATCCACCGCGACACGGTGTAGGTGGATCCCGAAGATGACCCGACGAGCCGCTGCAGCAGCGACTCGAGGCTCGTCAGGGCGGAGGTGATCGTCATCGCAAATGGGGGTTTTCCCCAGAAGATCGTACCCTCCGGGAACGACGCAACTCCCTGTAACCTGAATCACTTGTTCCCACGGCACAGATTTTGTATCTTGCCCCGTGCCCGTCCTAGGCGTGATTCCTGCTCGGCTGGGCTCCAGCCGACTGCCGCGCAAGCCGCTCCGGCTCCTCGCCGGAGAACCCCTCGTCCTCCGAGTCGTCCGCCGTCTCACCGCCTTCGCCGCCTGCGACCGCATCGTCGTGGCTACCGACGCCCTCGAGATCGCCACCGTGGTGCGCGCGGCCGGGTTCGAAGCCGTGCTCACCGCCACCACGCACGAATCGGGAACCGAGCGCATCGCCGAAGTCGCGTCCCGGCGGGAATATGCCGATTACGACCTGCTGCTCAACGTCCAGGGCGACGAGCCGCTCGTCGCCGCCGCCGCGGTGCACGGCACGCTGGAGCGGCTCCGCCTGGGAGACCCGATCGGCACTGCCGCCGGCGTGCTCGACGCCAAGCTGGCGGCAGACCCGAATCGCGTAAAGGTGGTGGTGGGGCCGGATGGCCGGGCGGTGTACTTCTCCCGCGCGCCGATCCCGTTCGACCGCGATGGGCACGGCGTCGTGCGCTATCACCAGCACGTGGGCGTCTACGGCTACACGCGCGCGGCGCTGGAGCGCTGGGTGCGGCTGCCGGCCGTGCCCGAGGAGCGCTGGGAGCGCCTCGAGCAGCTGCGGCCGCTGCTGCACGGCATTCCGATCGGCGTGGCGCGTTTCGATGAAGCGCCCGCGCCCGGCGTGGATACGCCGGAGGATCTGCAGTGGGTCGAGCTGACCCTGGCCCGAAACCCGAAGGAGGTGAGGTCGTGAGCTCGACGAAGTACGTGTTCGTAACCGGGGGCGTGGTAAGCTCCCTCGGCAAGGGCATCGCCGCGGCCTCTTTGGGGCGGCTGCTCGCCGAGCGCGGACTCAAGGTGACGATCCAGAAATTCGATCCCTACATCAACGTCGATCCCGGGACCATGTCGCCGTTCCAGCACGGCGAAGTGTACGTCACCGACGACGGCGCCGAGACAGACCTCGACCTGGGGCACTACGAGCGCTTCATCGACCGCGCGCTCTCCCAGGTGAACAATGTCACCACGGGACGCGTGTACCTCTCCGTGATCACGAAGGAGCGGCGCGGCGAGTACCTCGGCTCGACGGTGCAGGTGATCCCGCACATCACCGACGAGATCAAGTCGGCGATCCGGCGGCTCGCCCCCGACCACGACGTGGTGATCACCGAGATCGGCGGCACCGTGGGCGACATCGAATCGCTGCCCTTCCTCGAGGCGATCCGCCAGTTCCGCCAGGACGTGGGCCGCGAAAACACGCTGTTCATCCACCTCACTCTGGTCCCGTACATCGCCGCCACCGCGGAGCTCAAGACCAAACCGACGCAGCATTCGGTGCGCGAGCTGATGCAGATCGGAATTCAGCCCGACATCCTGGTGTGCCGCACCGAGCGGCCCCTCTCCGAGGAGCTGAAGCGCAAGATCGCGCAGTTCTGCAACGTCGACTTTGGCTGCGTGGTAGAGAGCCCCGATGTGCGCACCATTTACGAGATCCCGCTGCGCCTGCACGAGCAGGGACTCGACAAGGAAGTGTGTACCCGGCTCCACCTCGAAACGAAGGAGCCCGACCTGCGTGCCTGGGGCGCGATGGTGGCCAAGATCCTCCATCCCGAGCGGCGCGTGCGCATCGCGGTGGTGGGGAAGTACACCGAGCTCGCCGACAGCTACAAGAGCATCAACGAGGCCCTGATCCACGGTGGTATCGCCCACGAGACGGGCGTGGACGTGCAGTGGATCGCCTCCGACCGCTTCACCGACCAGGAAACCGCGGGCGAGCTGCTCGCCCCGTTCGATGCGCTGCTCGTTCCCGGCGGATTCGGGGTGCGCGGTGTGGAGGGGATGGTCGAGGCGATCCGCTGGGCGCGCGAGCACCGCGTGCCGTTCTTCGGGATCTGCCTCGGGCTGCAGGTCGCGATCATCGAGTTCGCCCGTGACGTATGCAAGATCCCCGACACCAACTCGAGCGAATTCGCTCCGGAGTGCGCCAACCCGGTCATCTCGCTGATGTCGACGCAGCAGGGCATTCAGGAGATGGGCGGCACGATGCGTCTCGGCGCCTACCCCTGCCGCCTGCGCTCCGGCTCGCGCGTGGCGCAGGTGTACAACGCCACCGAGGTGAGCGAGCGCCACCGCCATCGCTACGAGGTCTCCAACGCCTACCGCGACGTCCTGGCGGAGTACGGGATGCGCTGCACGGGGTTGTCGCCCGACGGATCGCTGGTCGAGATGATCGAGCTCCCCGATCACCCCTGGTTCATCGGCTGCCAGTTCCACCCCGAGCTGAAGTCGCGGCCCATGCACCCCCATCCGCTGTTCGCGGGATTCATCGGCGCCGCGCTGGCGCACCACGATACGCACCCCGTCGAACCGGGCGCCTTCGTCCCGGCGCCGTTGGCGCGCGCCACAGGCTGACGATGCCCCAGTTCGGCGACGGGACCGCCCCGTTCCTCATCGCGGGGCCCTGTGTGATCGAATCCGATGACCTCAATCTCCAGGTCGCGGAGGCGCTCGTCGCGCTGGGCGCGCGGTTCGGCCTGCACGTCATCTACAAGGCGTCGTTCGACAAGGCGAACCGCTCGCGCGCCTCGGCCGCGCGCGGGCCGGGCCTCGATGCCGGACTCGACGCGCTGGCACGCGTGCGCCGCGCGACCGGCTTGCCGCTGCTCACCGACGTGCACGAAGTGGCCCAGGTCGCGGCCGCCGCCGAGGTCGCCGACGTGCTCCAGATTCCGGCATTCCTCTGCCGCCAGACCGACCTCTTGATCGCCGCGGGCAAGTCAGGACGCGCCGTCAACGTCAAGAAAGGCCAGTGGATGTCGGCCGAGCAGATGGCCGGTGCGGTGGAGAAAGTGCGCAGCGGGGGATCGACCGACGTCGCGGTGACCGAGCGCGGCACATTCTTCGGCTACGGTGACCTCGTCGTAGACATGCGCAACTTCGCCCGCCTGCGCACCGCTTGCGCCACGGCGGTCGTGTTCGACGCGACGCACTCGGTGCAGCAACCGGGGCAGGGCGTCGACGGCGCGAGCGGCGGGCTGCGCCAGTTCATTCCGCCGCTGCTCTACGCCGCCGCTGCGGCGGGCGCCGACGGCTTCTTTCTCGAGACGCACCCCGATCCCGACCACGCGCCGAGCGACGGCCCCAACATGCTGCCGCTGGATGAGCTGCCGGGCATCGTCGCGGTCGCACTCGAGGTCTGGCAGCGCGCGCG
>DATLVL010000228.1:0-2616 GCA_035577525.1 Gemmatimonadales bacterium
ACCCCGGCATCGCCCCCAGGATTCCGCGATCGCCGACGCGGGCGCCGGCGCGCGGGGGAACGGAGGTGATCCCGGAAGAGAAGACGACAAGGGCTTTCCCCAGCGCATCGAGCATTTGATCGACATCCAGGAGCGACTCGACGTCCGCTCGACTCAGATACAGGAGCTCCGCCACGCGGGCGATGATAGCTCCGGGCCTGGATTTCAATGAGGGCCGCTCATCAATTTTCACGATGGCAGTCCAGGGGCCGGGTCGGTAGCCTCGCCCGTATGACCGTCTACGACGGGGCCGTAAGCATCCAGGGCAAGGATGGCCGCCAGTTGCACCCCTGGCGCGTCGTCTACCACCGACCTGGTTTCGGGCTCAGTTACACGACGGTTACAGCTGCGGATGGAGTCGGCGCCGCTGACCGGGCGCTGGCTCTGTCCGAGCGGCAGCGCCCCGGAGTCAGCCGCTCCTAGCCCACTACGCTTCTCCCTCTGTGAGGGACTTTCTTCGCAACGGGAAGCTGCTGACGCTCATGCTCGGCCATCTGACGGTCGACAGCTATGTGGGCGTGATCCCCGTCCTTTATCCGATCCTGATCGGCCGCTTCCACCTGAACCTGGCCACGGTCGGGCTCGTCAGCCTCGCGTACAGCGGCATGGCGGCCGTGTCACAGCCGCTGTTTGGGATGCTGGCCGACCGATTCGGGACCCGATTCACCGGCCTGGCGCTGTGCTGGACGGCGTTGACCTTCGCGCTGGTCGGCTTCGTCACCAGCTTTCCACTGCTCCTCGTGCTCGCGCTTGCCTCCGGTCTCGGGTCCGGCGCCTTCCATCCCCTCGGCGCGCTGGACGTCCGCGCGCTGCTGCCCAAGTGGCGGCGCAGCGCCGGAATGTCGATCTATGTCACCGCCGGCACGGTCGGTGTCGCGATCGGACCGCTGGTAGGGATCCTCCTCTTCGGCGCCTTTGGTATTCACGGCACGGGCGTGCTCATCGTTCCCGGCCTGATCACCGGCGGCTACCTGCTGTGGCGCATGCGCGGGCGGATCGAAAAAACCGTTGGCTCGGCGCGAAACATGTCGACGGCCGCCCGCACCCCGGTATTCGCACTCGCGGTCGTGATCGGCGTGATGATGTCTCGCAGCTGGACGGTCAACGTGTTCCAGGCTTTCACCCCGACCTGGTACAAGCAGCTCGGTTATGGCCCTGAGTTCTACGGTCCCCTTGCCACGACGCTGGTGCTCGCCAGCGCGGTCGGCACCGTCGGCTGCGGAACGCTCGCCGACCGCTTTGGGCGGAGAACGGTCATCCTCGCGACGCTTGTCCTCAGCGTGCCGGCGATCCTGCTCTACACCGCATTTCCCGGACCGTGGGCATTCGGAAGCGCGGTCCTCATCGGCGTGCTCGCCGCGTCGACCGCGCCCTTGATGCTCTTGATGGCGCAGCAGCTGATGGCCGACCGCGCGGGTCTCGCTTCAGGCCTGGTCATGGGACTCGGCTTTGTCACCGGGGCCGTCGGCATCCCCATCAACGGCGCGATCGCCGACTCGATCGGGCTGCAGAAATCTCTGATGACCCACGTCGTGCTCGTCATCGCGACCATCGCGATCGCCTGGTTCCTCCCAACCGAGGCGGAGATGGAGCGCCACTCCACCAGCCCGGAGCCGAGGCTGGCGCGCCCCGAGACGGGCGCGCTCTAACGCGGCAAAGGGAGTAAAAGTCTCGCGTGGACCTGACGACCGGGGACCAGATCGAGATCGACGTCCACGAAGACGCGGTGGCGATGACGCACCTCCTCACCCTGCCGGCGCCGGCGCGCATGGACGCGCTCGCCTCCATGCGCGGAATCTCGGTGTTCGACGAGGAACCGATGAAGCTTCTCAAGCAGATCCACGAGCAGGGCGACGGCTTTCGAGTCAACGCCGACGATGCCCGCTACCCGGCGGCGCTGCAGCGGCTGGTTCAGGCGGACGCCTGGGGACAGCTGCGTCGCGAGCTGGCGCGAGCGTGGGAGTACCAGCGTTCCGTCCTGCCGGGCATCCGTCACCCGGATCGCGTCGAAGTCGTGCTGACGCTAGGCAACCCGGACGATCCGATCTTCCTCGACCGGACGCTCGGCTACTACGGCATGGGCGCGACGCCGGGCAGCATCTGGCTCGTCGCCTGGCCGACCGACTACAACATCACGCGCATCGGGGCCTGCGGCGTGCACGAGTTCGCTCACAACTTGAGGACGCCGAACGTGGAAACGCAGTTCAACCTCGCGGAGTGGGTCATCCAGGAGGGCCTGGCCGAGCTGTTCACGGTCGAGGTCTGCGGCGCCGATTCCACAGGAGCCTGGTATGCGGGCGTGAGCGGCGCGGCCCTGGACGCGGCCTACGAAAAGGTCACCGCGGCCTTCGGCACAGGGAGCTCGTTCGCGGACTGGACCGGTTACGTACTGGGCGACGAGATCGCCGGCCGGATGGGACGTAGGCCGGTGGGAGTTCCACATATGGGCGGGTACGCAGTCGGACGGCGCATCGTCGAGCGCTACCTGGAGAAGACCGGCCTCAAGGCCGCGCAGGCGATCGTGCGACCGTCGGCTAAGATTCTCGCGGGCGCGGGGGTTCCCTCAGGCTGAGGCGG
>DATLVL010000229.1:0-5331 GCA_035577525.1 Gemmatimonadales bacterium
CGTCGTCCAACCGGTGGCGGAGCGGCCGCTGGTCGACCGCTGGCTCCTGGCGCGGCTCGATATGACCATCGCCCAGGTCCGTGCGGCGTGGAACGACTACGACGTCACGACGGGCACACGGGCGGTGATGGACTTCGTCGTCGACGACTTGTCCACCTGGTACGTGCGGCTCAACCGTCCTCGTTTCTGGGCGCCGGATCGGGCGGCGGACGATGCGGCGTTGGCGACGCTGTACGAGGCGCTGGTGACGGTGTCGAAACTGCTCGCCCCTGCGGCGCCGTTCCTCTCTGACTGGCTGCACCGGGCCCTGGGTGGAACTTCCGTCCACCTCGAGCGGTTCCCACTCGATCAGGGGCGGCGGGAGCCCGATCTGGTGACGGCGATGTCCGCCGTGCGGCGGCTGGCCACGCTGGCGCGCGCGGCCCGCGAATCGAAGAGTCTCAGGGTGCGCCAGCCCCTGGCCCGGATGCAGCTGGCCGTTCCGGCCGCCGTGCGGGGCCCGGTCTTGGCGGACCTGTTAGATATCTTGGTCGCCGAAGTCAACGTGAAGACGTTTAAGATCGTCGAATCGGACGACGAGCTCGTGACGGTGCACGGCAAGGCCAATTTTCGTTCACTGGGGAAACGCTACGGCAAGGCGACGCCGCAGGCGGCGGAAGCGGTCACGAAGCTGACCCCTGCGCAGCTGCACGCGTTGGAGCGTGGCGAGTCGGTGCGGTACGGGGAGTGGGACTTCTTCCCCGAAGACGTGATCGTCACTCGCGAGGTCGCGAGCGATTGGGTGGTGCAGGCCGACGGGCCGTACGTCGTGGCGCTCGATCCGGTGCTGACGCCGGATCTGATCGAAGAGGGTCTGGCGCGGGAAGTGGTGAACCGCGTACAGCGGCTCCGCAAGGACGCCGATTTCGAGTACACCACGCGGATCGACCTGAGCGTCTCGGGTGCGCCGGAGGTGGTCGCGGCGGTCGGGGCGTTTCAGGACTACGTCATGGGGGAGACGCTGGCCCGGCGGCTGGAGCTGGGCGACCTCATCGACGACGCGGACATCACACGAGAAGTCGATATCGAAGGGCGGGCGGTGACAATTGGCCTGCGTCGACACGACGGACGAAAGGGTTGAAATGCCGACCAAGACCAAAGGCCTGAACAAGAAGCAGCTCTCCCACCTGGAAAAGCGACTGCTCGAGGAGCGCGCCCGGGTCATGAAGGAGCTGGGCCACTACGACGAGTCGTTCAATTCGAGCCTGCAGGCGTCGGACGGTGATCTGTCGAGCTACTCGTTCCACATGGCCGACCAGGGCACTGACGCGATGGAGCGCGAGAAGGCGTTCCTGTTCGCGTCGCAGGAAGGGCGTTACCTCTGGCACGTGAACCAGGCGCTGCGCCGGCTCTACCAGAATCCCGAAAAGTTCGGCAAGTGCGAGCAGTGCGGCGAGGAGATCGGCTTCGACCGGCTCGATGCGCTGCCCCATGCGCGGCTGTGCATCAATTGCAAAGCGAAGGAAGAGGATGGAAAGCGCCGCTAACCGCCGGCTCTTCTGGGGCACGGTGATCGGCATCGTGACCCTGGATATCCTCACCAAGCTCCTGGCCGAGGGGGTGCTGTCGCACCGCCCGATCCCTGTGATCGGCGATTACGTCGTGCTGCGGCTCGTGTACAATCAGTGCGCCGCGTTCGGGATCTGTCTCGGCCCCGCCGAGTACTCGCGCTGGATCTTCCTCGCCCTCGCCCTCCTCGCCCTGACGGTGCTCGGCTCGATGGTGCGCCACACGCCCGACAGCGACCGGCTGCGCCTCTTCGTGCTCGGCCTCCTGGTGGCCGGCGCCATCGGCAATGTCGTCGACCGGCTGCGCAGCGCGCAGGGCGTAGTGGACTTCATCGAAGTGGGGATCGGCAGCTACCGCTGGCCGACCTTCAACGTCGCCGACTCCGCCATCACGGTCGGCGCGATCGCGCTGGCCATCTCACTGTGGATGGAAGGGCGCACGCGGGGTGGCGGAGCGCCGAAGGAGGCCGGGACGGCGACGTCGTGACGCCCTCCGGCACCACGCTCTGCATCGTGGTGCCTGTGACCGAGCGCCTCGATCGTTTTCTCGCCGATCAGCTCGCCGTTTCCCGCACCCATGCGGCCCGTCTCATCGCTGACAAACGCGTCACCCTCGATGGCCGCCCGCTGCGTGCTTCGGCGCTACTCGAGCGCGGCATGACGATCGCCGTCGAGTTTCCCCCCGACGCGCCGCCACGCACCTACGCTCCGGCCGACAGCGATCTGCAGTTCGTCTATCAGGACGAGCACCTCGCGGTGCTCGATAAGCCGGCCGGCCTCGTCGTCCACCCTGGGCCAGGTCACTGGGACGACACGCTCGTCAACGTCCTCGTGGGCCGGGGCACGCCGCTCTCCGAAGGGAACGAAGCGGGGCGCCCCGGAATCGTGCACCGCCTCGACCGCGACACCTCGGGCCTGCTCGTCGTCGCCAAGTCCGATCTCGCGCACCGCCGGCTCGCCCACGCGATGGAGCGGCGCGAAGTGCGGCGGGTCTACGCCTGCGTCACCTGGGGACATTTCGCCAAGAGTCCCGTCGACATCGAAGCGCCAATCGCGCGCCATACAGAAGACCGCAAACGGATGACGGTGCGGTCCGGCGGGCGGCACGCGGTGACACATGTCGAGCAAGTCGCGCGCTTCGCGCTCGTCGACCTACTGCGCGTCACCCTCGGCACCGGGCGCACGCATCAGATCCGCGTCCACCTCGCCCACGTCGGTCACCCGGTGGTGGGCGACCGCGAGTACGCGTTCGGCGGCAGCCGGCGCGTGACCCCCTCTGAGCGGCGCGCCGCGGAGCGGCTCGAAGAGCTGGCGCCGCGGCAGATGCTGCATGCGGCAGAGCTCGATTTCACCCACCCGATCACGGGCGCCAAACTGGCGCTTCGCTCCGAATGGCCCGCCGATCTGCGCCCGGCGCTGGCAGAAGCGGCCGGCGACGCGAAATTGCTTGCTGAACGCAACCCCTTGCAGTATCTTGGCTTCGCTCTCTCGGATGGCTGACCAGACGATCATCAGGCTCTTGGTGTTCCGGGTGGGCCCGCTCGCCTGCGCCGCCGAGGCGGAGGCGGTCCGGGAAATCCTGCCCCGACTCCCCACGATCCGCATTCCGGGGGCGCCGCCCCTGGTCGCCGGGCTGGTCAACGTGCGAGGCAGTCTGATCACGGTTGTGGAAGGATGGCGGGCGCTGGCGCTGCCCGACCCCGGAACGACGGACGGCGGGACCACGGTCCTGCTCGAGGTAGGGGCGGCGCGCCGCCCGCTTGGTTTCATGGTGGACGAAGTGCTGGACCTGCTGACGGTGCCGAGCGAGCAGCTGGAGCGGCGCGAAACGCTGCCGGGGCTCGATCCAAAATTGGTGCGGGCCGTCGGCCGGCGCGGCGGGCAGGTGTTCGTGGTGCTCGATACTGAGGCTTTGCTGGCCCCCGTACTGTCTTCCTAGGGAGGGTCTGTGAGCCATTCTGTTCTCGTCTGCGATGACGCGATTTTCATGCGGACGATGATCAGCGACATCCTCGCGCAGGCCGGCTTCGAGATCGTGGGCGAGGCGGAGACCGGCGCTCAGGCGGTGGAGAAGTACAGGCAGTTGAAGCCCGATCTCGTCACCATGGACATCGTCATGCCCGACATGGGGGGCATCGATGCGGTGCGCGAGATCGTGAAGAACGATCCGGATGCGAAGATCCTGATGTGCAGCGCCATGGGGCAACAGGCGCTGGTGGTGGAGGCGATTCAGGCGGGGGCCAAGGACTTCGTCGTCAAGCCGTTCCAGCCCTCCCGCGTGCTGGAAGCCGTCCAGCGCGTTCTCGGCTGACATGGATCTCTCGCAGTACGCCGAGCTGTTCCTGGCGGAGAGCCGGGAGCACGTCAGCGCGTGCAATCACCTGCTGCTCGACTGGGAGCGCACGCCCGCTGCGGCGGAGCCCGTCGGGGGGATCTTCCGCGCCGTCCACACGGTGAAGGGCATGGCGGCCACGATGGGGTACGCGCGCGTGGCCGATCTCGCGCATCGCATGGAGAACCTGCTCGACCGGCTCCGCAAGACCAAGGGAGCACCGGGCGGCGATCTGCTGCAGCTCCTGTTCCGCGCCACCGATATGCTCGAGCGGGCCATCGGCCTCGCGGTGCAGGGTCGCGAAAAGGACCTCGACGTGGCTGCGCTCGGCGCGGAGCTCGACGTGGCGGCGAAGCGCTGGGGTGCGCCGGCGGGACGCGTCGGGCGAGCGAGCCGCGCCCGCGTGATCGCCTCCGTGCCGCAGGCGCCGCCGGTCGAGGACAGCGCGACCGGCGGGCGGCGCGTGACGATCACGCTGCGGGCCGAAGCGGCGCTCAAAGGCGGGCGGGCGTTGCTCGTATTGCGGCGCGCCCAGGCGCTCGGCGCCATCTCGCATCTCTCACCGCCCGAGCAGGCGTTCGGCGCCGAAGACTTCGACGGCCACTTCAGTTTCCGACTCGACACGGCCACGGCGGCCGCCGAGATCGAGCGCGCGCTTTCCGGCGCGGGCGATGTCGAGTCGGTTTCGGTGGCGGAGCAGGAGACAGCCATCGCGGCGCGGGTGGCCGAGGGCGCGGCGGCAATCGTGGGGGCGGCCGCCGAGCGCAGTCGTCACATCCGCGTCGACCTGCGCCGGCTCGACGCGCTGATGGATCTCATCGGCGAGCTGGTGACGGCGCGCGGCCGTCTCAACCAGCTCGCGGCGGAGCGGCGCGATCCGGCGGTCGACGACGTGGCGATCCAGGTCTCGCGGCTCACCGGTGAGCTGCAGGCGGAAATCATCCAGGCGCGCATGACGCCGGTGTGGCAGGTGTTCGACCGCTACCCCCGGCAGGTGCGCGATCTCGCCAAGCAGCTCGACAAGCAGGTGGCGTTGCGGGTCGAGGGCAAGGAGATCGAGCTTGACCGCACCATCCTCGACGAGCTGGGCGACCCGTTGGTGCACCTGCTGCGGAACGCGGTGGATCACGGCATCGAGACGCCTGCCGAGCGCAAGCGCCGCGGCAAGCCTGCCGAGGGCGAGATCGTCCTCGGGGCGGTGCGCGAGCGCGCCTCGGTGGCGATCAGCATCTCCGACGACGGACGCGGGCTCGACCGCCGCCGCATTCTCGAAAAAGCGAAACGGGAAGGGCTCGTCGATGCGAGCGTCGAAACCCTGACCGACGACCAGCTGCTGCGGGTGATCGCCCGGCCAGGCTTTACCACCACCGAAGCCGTGACCAGCATGTCGGGGCGCGGCGTGGGGCTCGACGTCGCCATGTCGAAGATCCGCGCGCTGGGCGGCACGATCGA
>DATLVL010000230.1:0-10337 GCA_035577525.1 Gemmatimonadales bacterium
GACGGCCAGCTGGTGGCCGTCGGCCAGCCGCTGGTGGAGATCGTCCCGTCGGCTACCTACGTGGTCGCGAACTTCAAGGAGACGCAGATCGGCTCCATGCGCGCCGGCCAGCCCGTGAAGATCGACGTCGACGCGTTCCCGGGCCGCGACCTGCACGGCAAGGTCGACAGCCTGTCCGCCGGCACCGGCGCCAGCTTCTCGCTGCTGCCGCCCGACAACGCCACCGGGAACTTCACCAAGGTCGTGCAACGCATCCCGGTGCGCATCCGGCCGGTTGCATCGATCGACTGCCCGGGCCGAGAGCTTCGCCCCGGAATGAGCGTCGTGGCCACGATCACCACGAAGTAACGTCGCAATGAGCGCCACGACTCTCCCCCTGCCGGCGGCCGCCGGCGCGGACCGCTACCGCTATCGCTACATCATCGCGATGACGGTGAGCCTCGCGTCGGTGCTCGAGCTGCTCGACACCAGCATCGTGAACGTCGCGATCCCGCACATGATGGGGACGCTGGGCGCGACGCTCGACGAGATCGCCTGGGTCTCGACCGGCTACATCGTCGCCAACGTCATCATTCTCCCCATCACGGGCTGGCTGTCGGCGTACTTCGGGCGGCAACGCTATTTCGCCGGATCGATCGCGCTGTTCACGATCGCGTCGTTCTTCTGCGGCAACGCGCATACGCTGATCGGGCTCGTAGTGTGGCGCATTATCCAGGGGCTGGGCGGTGGGGCGCTGTTGTCGACGTCGCAGGCGATCCTTTACGAGGAGTTCCCGCGCGAGGAATACGGCACCGCGATGGCGATCTTCGGCGTCGGCGTGATGGTGGGGCCGACGCTGGGCCCGACGTTCGGTGGTTACATCACCGACGCCTTCGGCTGGCCGTGGATCTTCTACATCAATATCCCGTTCGGGATGCTCGCCTTCGCGCTCACGCTGTCGTTCATCAAGGATTCGGCGCACCAGATCCGGGCTACCAAGGTGGACTACATCGGCCTGCTGCTCCTGGCCGCCGGGATCGGCGCGCTGCAGACGATGCTGGAGCGGGGCGAGCGGCTCGACTGGTTCGACTCCAAGCAGGTCCAGCTCCTGGCGCTCGTCAGTGCCGTGTCGCTGGTGACGTTCGTGTGGCACGAGCTGCGCACCGAGTCTCCGGTGGTGGATCTGCGCATCCTGAAGAGCCGGCAGCTCGCTGTGGGAGTGATCTTCGCGGCCGGGCTCGGCGTGTGCCTGTACGCGACGGTGTTCGTGCTCCCCGTCTATCTCCAGAACCTGCAAGGCTTCTCCGCCGAGCAGACGGGATTCGTGATTCTCCCGGGCGCGCTGGCCAGCGCATTCACGATGGCGATCATGGGCCGCACGACCGGCAAGTTCGACGCCCGGCTCTCGATCATCGCCGGGGTGGCGCTGTTCGCGCTTTCCATGTGGAAGCACGCCCATTTCACGACCGACAGCGGGATGTCCGACTTCTTCTGGCCGCTGATTCTGCGCGGCGTGGGACTGGGACTGATCTTCGTACCGCTGACGAACCTGTCGCTCGCCGACCTGCCGATGAGCCGGATCCCGAACGGCACCGGTCTCTTCAACCTGACGCGGCAGCTGGGGGGCAGTGTGGGCATCGCCCTCTCGGCGACGCTGGTGACGCGCTTCGCCACGATCCACCGCGCCGACCTGATCGCCAACGTGACAGCGTATTCGCCGGCCACGCAGGCGCGCCTCGCGCTGCTCGAGCGGGGCCTGGCGGCGCAGGGCGTGCCGCAGGGACTGCTCGAGGCGAAGGCGATCATGATCATGAACATCCAGGTCACGCGCCAGGCGCTGATGCTGTCGTTCGACCAGCTGTTCCTGCTGTTCGGCGCGGTGTTCGTGCTGTCGTGCCCGCTGTTGCTGCTGATGCACGGGAGCAAGCGGCTGCCCGGCGGTGCGGCGGCGGCGCACTGACATGACCTGGCAACAGATCGCGCGGCGGTTGCTCGTGGTCGGCAGCGTGTGGTCGCTGCTCAACCTCTACGTCGGGTGGCACCTCCGCCCGTATGGCGCGGTGGCCCTGGTCGCCACCGTGGTCCTCGCGTGGCTGCCGCTCGTGGCGTTCATCGCGGGGCGCTCCACGTGGCGCGGCCGGCGCGCTCTCGAGTGGGCGGGCTACGTCGCGATGGGGCTGTCGTCGATGCTGATCGTCTTCTACGCCATCGCCGACGTGCTCCACATCCACAACGTGAGCAGCGCGATCCTCGGGCTAACGCTCGGCCTGACGCTCGTAGGGATGCTGCAAGCGCGGCGCCCCCGCGTCGTGCACGTCACCGTGCCCATTCAGGACCTCCCGGGCGATCTGCAGGGCTTTCGCATCGCGCAGCTCTCGGACCTGCACGTCGGCCCCACGATCCGGCGGCGCTTCGTCGAGGCGGTGGTGCAACGCACCAACCGGCTCGCTCCTGATCTCGTCGCGGTCACGGGAGACGTCGCCGATGGCCTGGTTCCCGAGCTGCGCGAGCATGTCGAGCCGCTGGGTGGTCTCGTCGCGCCGCACGGCACGTTTTTCGTCACCGGCAACCACGAGTATTTCTGGGATGTGCGCGGCTGGACGCGGGAGCTGGCGCGCCTCGGCGTCGATGTGTTGCTGAACGAGCACCGCCTGCTGGTGCGCGGCAATGGCCGGCTGTTGCTCGCCGGCGTGACCGATCTGTCCGCGGCGTCCGATCCCGCGCGAGCGCTCGCCGGAGCACCCGAGAGCGACGTGCGCGTGCTGCTGGCGCACCAGCCCAAGAGCGCCTATGCGGCGCGGGACGCGGGATTCGACCTGCAGCTCTCGGGACACACGCACGGGGGGCAGTACTTCCCCTTCAACCTGCTGGTGCGGTTGTTCCAGCCGTTCGTCGCCGGACTGCACCGGCTCGAGCGGATGTGGCTCTACGTCAGCCGCGGGACGGGGTACTGGGGGCCGCCGCTCCGGCTCGGGGCGCCTTCCGAGATCACATTGATCGAGCTCGTCGCCGCATAACGGTCTCAGCGCATCGCGGAATGACTGTCCGCGCGTGGCTGCTCTTCGCCGCCAGCTCCCTGATCTGGGGAGTGCCGTACCTCTTCATCAAGATTGCCGTCGACGACGGTGTGTCGCCCACGTTCCTCGCCTGGGCGCGAGTGGCGCTCGCCGCCGTCCTGCTCGTTCCCTTCGCGCTGCGACGCGGGGCGTTGCACGGGCTCGTGCGTCGCGGCCCGGCCATCCTGGCCTATACGGCGACCGAGATCGCCATCCCGTTCGTCCTCATCCCCATCGGGGAGCGCTACATCACATCGGCGTTGACGGCGATCCTCATCGCCACCATGCCGCTCCTGGTGGCGGCGATTTCGCTCCGAGTCTCACCAGCCGACCGGCCCGGTGCGGCGCGAGTGCTGGGGTTGGTGATCGGGTTGGCCGGCGTCGTTGCCCTGCTCGGCATCGACGTGGCCGGGAAGCGTGAAGAGCTGTGGGGCGCTCTGATTGTGCTGCTGGCGACGCTGTGCTACGCCGTCGCCCCGCTCATCGTGAGCCGGCGCCTGGTGGACCTCGATCCGATCGGACCGGTTGCCGCGAGCCTGACGCTCGCTGCCATCGTGCTGTTGCCGTTCGCGCTCACGAGCGCGCCGCGCACGATGCCGCCGCCGGGTGCGCTCGGCGCCATCGTCGTGCTGGGCGCCTTGTGTACCGCGGCGGGACTCGTCGTGTTCTTTTCGCTGATTGCCGCAGCTGGACCCACGCGCGCGAGCGTCATCACGTACGTCAACCCGCTGGTCGCCGTCGTTGCCGGTGTGCTCGCGCTGGGGGAGCAGGTCGGGGTGATGTCGGTGGCGGGATTGGCGCTGATCCTGGGCGGCTCGTGGCTCTCGACGGGCGGGCGCGATCCCCACTCAGGCTGAGGGCGTCCGCCGCAGCATCAGCAACGAGCCGAACGCCGCCGACGCGACGAAGATGTTGGCGACGAGCACCGGCAGGGAGTGGATCAGCGCCCCATAGGTCCCCCACAGCACCGCGGCAACTCCCTGAATGCGTCGCAGCGTCCCCGGCTGGCGAAAGAAGTACGAGCTCCCCGTCATCACTGTCGCAATCCAGCCGATCCAGCCGATCCAGTCGTACATCTCCGCTCCAGGAGTGGTGAGGGCGCAGTCTGCGCAGTCTTCCAGGACAGATAATGTAGTGTGAGTGGCGTCCTATCCGTTTTTCGCCCGACGCGCTAGCGTGAAAGCGCGATGGCGACGACGAGCGTCCTGGTGGGACAGGCGGCGCCCGATTTCACGGCGCCCCGGACGGGTGGTGGGGAATTCCGGCTCTCCGACCTCAAGGGAAAGAGCGCCGTCGTACTCTACTTCTATCCCAAGGACGAGACGCCGGGGTGCACAGCGGAGGCCTGTGCGTTCCGGGACTCGTACGAGATCTTCGTCGACGCGGGCGCCGAAGTCGTCGGCGTCAGCGGAGACTCGGTGGAGTCGCACGAGCGCTTCGCCGAAAACCATGAGCTGCCGTTCGTGCTCATCTCCGACAAGGGCGGGGCGATCCGCCGATTGTATGGCGTGAAGGCGACGCTCGGTATCTGGCCGGGGCGCGTGACGTTCGTGATCGACAAGGGCGGCCTCGTGCGCCACGTTTTCTCCTCGCAGACCGATGCGGTGCGTCACGTCGAAGAGGCGCTGCACACGATCACGTCGGCGGCCAGCTAACAGATCACCTAACACATTGAATGACAGCAACTTGCACGTATCCAGATCGGGCAGCGGGGCGTGCTCGACAGCGGAACTTCGGCGCCCCAGCAGCCGTAGACAACACGGCATGCGCGCCAGCGATTTCGAGTTCCGCAACCGGTTCTGGATCATCTCAGCGTTGTTCTGCGCGGCGTTCGGGTGCTACTTCTTCGACCACCTCACCGCCGCGCAGCGCTTCGCGCGGCTGATCCGTCAGGACACGCGCTTCGGCGTGCAGCTGGTGTTCGGCCTCGGAGCCCTGCTCGCACTCCTCGCCGCCTGGATCCGGACGTGGGCGAGCGCCTACCTGCATTCCAGCGTCGTGAAGGACAGCGACATCCACACCGACCGGCTCGTCGCCGACGGGCCCTATCGCCACCTGCGCAACCCGCTCTACCTCGGCACACTGCTCCTGGGGATCAGCTTCGGCCTGATCGCGAGCACCACCGGATTCTTCGTGCTCGTCGTCGGTCTCATGGTTTTCGTGTCGCGTCTCATCGCCCGCGAAGAAGCGGAGTTCGAGTCGGTGCAGGGGGCGGCGTATCGCCGCTATGCACGCGCCGTGCCGGCGCTCGTACCGGCCTTCGAGCCGCGCGTCGATGCGAGCGGCGCGCGGGCGCAGTGGCGCCAGGCGTTTTTCGGAGAAGCGATGATGTGGATCTTCGGGCTGGGGTGCGCGCTGTTCGCGATCACCCTGAATCAGTGGGTCCTCTACGCCTTCGTCGTGGCGGGGTTCATCGGGTATTTCCCTGTTCGCAGACTGACGCGCCGCGTCTTGTAGGTCTCAGCCGGCTTCCTCCCAGCGCTTGGCGCGCTCCAACGCCTTGCGCCACCCCGCCATGAGCTTTGTACGCTGCGGCGGTTTCATCGCCGGCTGGAAGCGGCGGTCGACCTGCCACTGCGCGGCGATCTGTTTCTGGTCCTTCCAGTAGCCCACGGCGAGCCCCGCGAGATACGCCGCACCGAGCGCCGTCGTTTCGGTGACCTTGGGCCGTACCACGGGGACGCTCAGCAGGTCCGACTGGAACTGCATCAGCAGATTGTTGGCGCACGCGCCGCCGTCCACGCGCAGCTCTTTCAACTTGATCTTCGCGTCGGCTTCCATGGCGTGCAGCACGTCGGCGACCTGGAACGCGATCCCTTCGAGCGCCGCGCGGGCGATGTGGGCGGCGGTCGTGCCGCGCGTGATTCCCGCGACCAGGCCGCGCGCGTACTGATCCCAATGGGGTGCGCCGAGTCCGGCGAACGCGGGGACCAGGTACACCCCCTGCGGATCGACCACCTGGGCGGCCAGCGCTTCGACCTCCGATGACGACTGGATGATTCCCAGTCCGTCGCGCAGCCACTGCACCACCGCTCCCGCGATGAAGATGCTACCCTCGAGCGCGAACTCGGTCCGGTTGCCGACGCGCCACGCGACGGTCGTCAGCAGGTTATTGCGCGAGGCGATCGGCTTGGTGCCGGTGTTCATCAACATGAAGCAGCCGGTGCCGTAGGTGTTCTTCACCATCCCGGGCTGGGTGCACGCCTGGCCGAACAGCGCCGCCTGCTGGTCTCCCGCGATCCCCGCAATCGGGACCGCGGTGCTGCCGAAAACTCGCGTTTCGCCGTACACCTCGCTGGACGATGCCACCTGCGGCAGCATCGAGCGCGGGATGCCGAAGATCTTCAGCAGCTCATCGTCCCAGTCGCCGCTCTTCAGATTGAACAGCATGGTGCGTGATGCGTTGCTGGGATCGGTGATGTGTACCCGGCCGCCGGTGAGATTCCACACCAGCCACGAATCGACGGTGCCGAATGCCAGCTGCCCAGCCTTCGCCCTGGCGCGGGCGCCGGGGACGTTCTTCAGCATCCACTCGATTTTCGTGCCCGAGAAATACGCGTCCACCACGAGTCCCGTCTTGCGCTTGATCAGCGGTCCCATGCCGCGCGCCTTGAGCCGGTCGCAAGCGGCAGCGGTGCGGCGGTCCTGCCACACGATGGCATTGTGCAGCGGCGCGCCGGTGGCACGGTCCCAGACCAGAGTGGTTTCGCGCTGGTTCGTGATGCCGATGGCGGCGATGTCAGACGCCGACAGGCCGGCCTTGGCGACCGCTTCCTTCGCGGTGTGGAGCTGCGATGCCCAGATCTCGTTGGCGTCGTGCTCCACCCAGCCCGGCTGCGGGAAGATCTGGCGGAACTCCTTTTGCGCCGACGCCACCACGCTCCCCGAGTGATCGAACACGATGGCGCGCGAGCTCGTCGTGCCCTGGTCGAGGGCGAGGATGTGCTTCATTGCGGCCACAGCGCCTTGTACAAGAACGCCGCGATCAGCCCGCCGACGATCGGCCCGGCAACGGGAATCCAGGCATAATCCCAGTCCGACTTCCCCTTGCCGGCGATCGGCAGGATCGCGTGCGCGATGCGGGGACCGAGGTCGCGCGCCGGGTTGATGGCGTAGCCCGTCGGTCCGCCGAGCGACAGGCCGATGGCCCACACGATGATCCCGACGAGGAACGGCCCGAACCCGGCATTCCACCCGTGCTCGGGGTTCAGGTTCTTGGGCGTCAAGACGACCAGCACTCCGAGCACCAGCACGAACGTGGCGATGATCTCGGTGATGAGGTTGGCGTTGCGGTCGCGAATCGCGGGAGCGGTGCAGAAGACGGCGAGCTTCGAGGCCTTGTTGTCGGTGACGGGCCAGTGGGGCAGGTAGGCGAGCCACACGATGGTCGCGCCGAGCATCGCCCCCAGCAGCTGCGCCACGATGTACACCGGCACCGCCGACCATTCGAGCTTGCCGATCGCGGCCAGGCCGATCGTCACCGCGGGGTTCAAGTGCGCTCCGCTGAACGTGCCGACGGCATACACCGCCAGCGTCACGGCGAACGCCCATCCGGCGGTGATCACGATCCAGCCGCTGTTCTGCCCCTTCGTCTTGTTGAGTACAACATTCGCGACCACGCCGTCGCCGAGGACGATCAGCAGCATGGTGCCGAGCAGCTCTGCCAGGAAATGAGACATGGCCGGGGGCGGTTGAGGTGGGGCGAAACTAGCGGTCGCCCGAGATCTCGTCCAGCAGCGTACGTGTGAACGCAATTTCTTCCTCGTTCACGAGATGTCCCATCCCCGGATAAATCTGCTCCGTGACCGTGGCACCCATCCGCTGGAACACCGCCGCGCTTTCATCGACCCGCGTCTTCGGGACGTGGGCGTCGACGTCCGAGCAGCCGAGGAACACCGGCGTGCCGCCGAACGAGCCGGGATAATTCCACGTCGTCCCCGGCGGGCCGATCAAGGCGCCGCTGTACAGCACCACGCCGCCATAGCGGTCGGCGTGACTCACGGCGAACTGCGACGTGAGGCACGCACCCTGTGAGAACCCGAGCAGCACGATCCGGTCCCTGGCGACGCCGGAGCGCACGACGTGTTGCACCAGCTGCTCGAGCACCCACAATCCCGACGAGATCCCCGGCTCGTTCTTTTCTTTGTCGGCCATGAAGCTCAGGGGATACCACGTGCCGCCCGCTGCCGCCGGGGCGAGGTAGGTGATGTCCGGGCGCCGGAACGCGGGAACGAACGACAGGATATTCGCGGGGAGGGCGTTCCGGCCGTGCACCAGGATCATTGCGACCGGGCTCTTTCCGAGCGGTGCTCCCGCGCTGGCGAGCGGTTGTCCCGCGTGCGGTTTCACCTGAGTGCCGCGAGCTTCGTTGCGATCGTGGCGCGGTGCGGCTCTTCCCACGGCGGCAGCTTCAGGTCCTGTCCGAGGCAGGGCAGCGTCTCGTCGACCGTGAAGCCCGGTGGCACGGTCGCGATCTCGAACAGCACACCGCCCGGCTCGCGGAAGTAGATCGAGCGGAAGTACTGCCGGTCGAGCACTTCCGTCACCTGCACGCCCTGACGCACCAGCTCGGCGCGGATCCTGAGCTGCTCCTCCGCGTCGCTGATGGCGAACGCCACGTGGTGCACCGTGCCGAGGCCGTTCACCGCGGGTGCGGCGTTCGGCGAGTGCTGGATGTCGATCGTCTCTCCGGGTCGGCCGGTCCCCACGGCCAGACGCGTGCGCGACGGCCCCTCGTTTACCACGCGGAAGCCCAACAGCTCGGTCGTGAACGCGATCGTGCGCGCCGGGTCCGAGATCTCGAGCGTGACGCCATGCAGGCCGCGGATCGCCTGCGCGGCCTCGACTCCGCCGGACACCCACGGCGGCCGCGCGTCTCCCTCCGTGCCGACGAGCTCGAGGATCAACCCCGCGGGATCGGTGACGGTCAGGACCGGCTCCTTGAATGGACCGACCCCAGGCCGTGGCGCCTTGCCGAGCTCCTCGAGGCGCTGGCGCCAGAAACCGAGGGCCGCGCGCGGCACTGAAAATGACGTCGTCCGGATCTGCCCCGCGCCCTTCTTGCCCACCGGTACGCTCCAGCCGTGGTAGGGGAACGTCGTCATGATCGTACCGGGCGTGCCGTGTTCGTTGCCGTAGTAAAAGTGGTAGACGTAGTGGTTGTCGAAGTTGACCGTCTTTTTCACAAGTCGGAGCCCGAGCGTCCGCGTATAGAAATCCACGTCGGGTTGCGCCTCGTCGACGGTCGCCGTGACATGGTGCAGGCTCTGCAGCGCTGAGTCCATGCGTGGAAATCTACTTGACCGCTACGGGCTGGTGGGCGACACTACGCGCATGGACGAGCGCGATCTCATTTACGACTGGAACCGGATCGATGCGCCGTTCGACTGGTCGCGCGCCCGCGTCGACCTGAATGATGAGACGCTGCGCGACGGCTTGCAGTCGCCGTCCGTGACGGACCCCTCCCTCGACACCAAACGCCACCTGCTGCACCTCATGGCGGACCTCGGGATCGTCGCCTGCGACATCGGCCTCCCCGGTGCCGGCCCACGCGTGGTCGAGCAAGTCCGGGCGCTGGCACAGGAGATCGTCCGCCACAAACTCCCCATTGCTCCGAACTGCGCTGCCCGCACCGTCATCGCCGACGTCGAGCCGGTGGTGCGCATCTCGCAGGAGGTCGGCATCCCGATCGAGGCGGCGACGTTCATCGGGTCGTCGCCGATCCGCCAGTACGCCGAAGACTGGACGATCGACCGCATGCGTCGGGCCACCGAGGAGGCGGTGACGTTCGCCGTGCGCCACGGCCTCCCCGTGATGTACGTGACCGAAGACACGACGCGGGCCGACCCGGAAACTCTCAAACTGCTCTATGGAACGGCCATCGATTGTGGAGCAACGCGAATCTGCTTGGCTGACACCGTCGGGCATGCGACGCCGGACGGAGTCAAAGCCTTAGTCCACTACGTCAAGAGGGAAATCGTCGAGAAGAACGTCGAGAAGAGTCGTATCAAAATCGATTGGCATGGACATCGCGACCGGGGACTGGGACTGATCAATTGCCTCGCGGCGATCGAGGCCGGCGTCGACCGGGTCCATGCCACGGCGCTCGGCGTAGGGGAGCGGGTGGGCAACGCGGAGATGGACCTGTTGATCGTGAACCTCAAGCTCCTGGGTGCGCATCGCGCCGATCTCTCGAAGCTCGCCGAGTATTGCCGCACCGTCGCCGACGCCGTAGGGATTCCGATCCCGCTCAACTATCCCGTGATGGGCAGCGACGCTTTCCGCACCGGCACCGGGGTCCAC